>NZ_NOXS01000030.1 GCF_002251735.1 Elstera cyanobacteriorum
ACTCCATATCCCTTCCCATAAATCAACAATGTCAAAGATCACATCCGGTTTTCACCGGCCATCCGCTCCGCCGTTCAGCGTGTCGGGGTTGCGTTTTTACCTAAACCGCTACGCTCCGTCAAGCTGTTTTTTCGCTCTTCTTTTTCGTTGTCCTGCGATCTTGCGATCTATGGAAACGATCCGGAGGACCGACTGTCCGGCGGCGCCGCGACAGGAGGCGGTTTCTACTGGTCCAACCGGTCAAGATCAAGCGCAAAAAACACACAACACGCTCAGGGTTCCAACAGATCGCCCCGGCGCGCCCGCAACCAGGCAAGATAGCGGTCGGTTCCCAGGCTTTCGGTCAGCCGCTGCCAGGCTTCGGCGGCGGGCAGCAGCCGGTCGGCGAGCGCGGCCGGCTTTACATCGCGCACCCAGGCGGTCAGGCCCGGGGCATTGCCGAGACCGAGCACCAGAAGCCCGAGCAGAAAGGCGGCGAGCGTGCGGGGCATCTCCCCCTCCCTAGAACTGAAAATAGATAAAGGGGGCGACGCCCTGCGGCCCGAGCCCTTCGAGCGTCAGCACCAGAACCCCAATCAAAGCGCCCCAGCCCCACCAGGGCAAGCGATCCAGCGCGTGCCCAAGACGGGGACCGATTCGATCCGGCATAAACTGGCTGGCAAGCGCCAGTGCGATCAGCGCTACTAAGGGCACGTTTGTCAGGGGCTCGGCGTCGGCATAGCCCCCCAGGAGGCCGAGCAGATAGTCAACAGCACTGGCCAGATCGGGGCTGCGGAACAAGATCCAGGCGGCGCAAACGGTGTGAAAAACCACGAGCCCGCGCAGCAGTGCCGGCAGCCGCCGCCAAGCGCCCCCCGCCCAACGCTCGAGCCCCAGCGCGCCGCCGTGCAGCGCCCCCCAGAGCACGAAGGTCCAGGCCGCCCCATGCCACAGGCCGCCGAGCAGCATCGTCACCGCCAGATTGCGGGCGGTCGCCAACGTGCCGCCGCGATTGCCGCCTAAGGGGATGTAGAGATAATCCCGCAGCCAGCTTGAGAGCGAAATATGCCAGCGCCGCCAGAAATCCGAAAAGCTGGTGGCGCGATAGGGCCGGTCGAAGTTGAGCGGGAAGCGATAGCCGAGCAGCGCCGCCGAACCGATGGCGATATCGCTATAGGCGGAGAAATCGCAGTAAATCTGCACGGCATAGCCATAGGCAGCCATCCAAAGATCGAGCGTTCCCGCCGTGATCGGGCTATTGAAGACCGGATCGACCAGATGCGTTGCCAGCGCATCGGCAATCACCATTTTCTTTAACAAGCCGCCGAGGATCAGCACGACCGCCGGGCCAACCTGCACCTCGCTAAAGCGCGGCAGACGGTGCAACTGCGGCAGAAACTGCGCCGCACGCACGATTGGCCCGGCGACCAACTGCGGAAAAAAGGCGAGGTAGAGCAGCAGATCGAGCGGGTTGCGCGTCGGCGGGATCTCTTCCCGCGCCACATCGACGATGTAGCTAATGCCGTGGAAGGTGAAGAAGGAAATCCCCACTGGCAGGATGAGGGTGAGAAACGGCATATCGCGCTGCCACCCCAAGACCAACAGCAGATCGGCGAGGGATTCGAGGAAGAAATTATAATATTTGAAAACCCCCAGCAGGCCGAGGTTCAGCGCCACCCCTAAGATCAGGATGGGTTTGCGGCGGTCGGCGGGGCGGGAGGCGAGCCAGACGCCAAAGGCGAAATTCGTCAGTGAACTTGCCGCCAGCAATCCGGCGAACAGCGTGCTCCACTGCGCATAAAAGAAGTAGCTGGCCACCACCAGCACGGCCTTGCGCGCGGGCAAGGTCGGCATCGACCAGACCAGCGCGAAGACCGCGACGAAGAACAAAGCGTAATTAAGCGTGGGAAACAGCATGATCGGGGAAAACCGGCCTCGGCCTATTCTGAAGATATGCCCGCGCTACACCAGCTTGTCCCGCATCGCAATGACGAAAGCGACCGAGGGTCGGGATGTTACTGCTGGGCGACGCCGCTGACCGCCAGCTTCCAGGCTGCGTACTCCGCCATCATCTGATCGTAGAGCGCATCCGCCGCGCGGGCGTAGCCTTCCGGGCGATAGTGAACGCGGTCCGATCCGGCGAGGGGCGGGTCTTGCAGGGCCCACGCATTGGCGCCACACGGCCCCATGACCTGCGACCAATCCCAGAAGAACAAGCGCTCCTTCTGCGCGATTCCAGTCAGGGTCTGGCGCACCATGCTAAGATTCGGCGGAATGACCCAGCGGCAGGCCGCGGCGGGTTTCTTCGCCGGGGGTTTCGCCCCGGGTTTGACGACGGGCGGCGGCGGCACGGGCAGCCCTGGCACGAGGCATTGGCGCGTCGCGGCGGGCGAACAGCCGGAGGATGAGGCGAGGCGATTCCCATCGGGCGGACCGATGACCGCGATATCAACCCCCGGCGCGAGACGGCGCAGATCGGCCACCGCCCCCGCCGCTTCCGCCGCATAGGTTTCGGCGGTCCAACCGTCTTGAAACCCTTCATTCGTGCCAAACGCCAGCAGGATCAGATCGGGACGGCGATCCGCAAGTTCGAAGGCCGCCGTTGCAGGGTCGAAGCGCCGCACGAGCTTAACGGTCGCCCCAACCGTACCATGTGCTTCCAGCACGATCCCGGGCTGCTGGCGCTGCGGCCCCCAGGCCAGAAGATCGGTCGGCCCATCGGCCCGGGCGGTCAGCACGGCTTGGCGGGAGCCGGGGGGCACTGGAATCTGTACCCTTGCCACCTGCGGGCCGGTCTCCGCCGCCGTGCTGATCGGCGGCAGGCGCTGACCGTCGATCTCAAGCTCAAGCGTGCCGCCGAGCGGCTGCCGCAGCACGGTGAGCAGCAGCGTATCGAACCCCGCCTCCTCAGTACTCGTCAGGCTAGCACGGTCGCCGGGTTTGGTGGCGCGGGCGCGGAAACCGCTCACCCCAAACAGCCCTTCAGGCTTTAGCGCCCCGGCTTTCGAGATGATCCAGCCCGGCGAGGCGGTGACTTGCACCCCTTGTGGACGGAAATAATCGAAGGGCACAGCGGGCGGCAGTTGCCCGCGCCCCGCGGCGCCGAACTGGCCCTGAAACCGCTCGCGCAGCCGCCCGCTAAACCGGTCACCCGCCGTGTGGCTATCGCCCAATTGCAGGATCAGCAGCGGTTCTTTGCGCGTCCCACGTTCCAGCGCGGCGAGCTCGGTGAAGAAACCGGCGAGCGGCCCGGGACCGAGGCGCGGACGTGGGGCCGCAACGGCGCCCGTCGTCGGCGTGCGCGCTTCCGGCACATGCCAGCGGAACGGAAGGGCGGACACTGCCGCATCCGCCCCGCGCGGCGCGGGCGCCTGTTGGCTCGACGGGCCACCCGCGCAGGCCGCAAGCGCCAGCGACAGGGTGAGCGAGGCGAGGCGCGCGCGCGGCCAGTTCATGGTGCTTTCGCCGCCTTAATAATGGGGGTGAGCTTTTGCAACAGCGCTTGGGCCAGCAGATCGTACCCGGCAGGGGAAAAATGCATCCCATCGTCGTTGCGCAAAGACCGCAGGCGGCCATCGGTGCCCTTGATATGGGTCGTATAATCGTGGGTGCCGTCGGTCGATAGCTCCCAGATTGGGAAGAAAATCGCGCCCGCCGCGATCACCGCAGGCTCGTAGAGGCCGTTCAGAAACTCGGCATCTTTTGAAACGGCGGCGTCGCGCATGATCGGCAGGCCGATCCAAAAGGTCGGAATTTGCTTGTCTTTCAGCGGCGTCAAAATCGCTTGGATGCGTTCTATATAGGAGGTCTTCCACGCTTCGGTGCGGAAGTAATGTTCCCGGCGCCCCCCGGCAAAAGTATCTTGCCGATCGTTGAGGCCGAAGGACACGATGGCGATGTCGGGCTTTTCGGCTTCCAGCAGGGCGGGCAGATTGGTCGGCCAGTCGTAGACATCGGGCCGCGCCAGACCTGTACCATTTTTGCCACGCCGAATGAGCTTAATCGAGGTATCGCGGATCAAGGCGCGCGTCAGCCCGCCCCAAACGCCGTCAGCCATCGAATCGCCGAATATCAGGATCGTTTTTTGTGCAGGACTGGGAGTGGAGGAACGCGGCTCACCGGTCCCCGTCTCGGCCCACGCACTGCTGGCAAGCCCCGCCGTTAGCGCCCAAGCCATTGTGATTCCGAGAAAATCCCGCCGCTGCACCATCACTCGCCCCTGCTACGCCCTATCTTAGAAATGCGCTTAGCGATCCTTTTGGTAAAGAGTCGCTTTTTTCACCGTCCTGCTACCGCCGCCGTTCGGTTTTGCGCTTGCACACGGCGGAAATCAACTCCCCTTCCCTGCAACCCTGTTGTCATACGGACACACTGTTGCGGACCGACAACCCCTCAACCGAATAAAAAATCAATAAAAACAAGGAATTAAGTTGACAGGCCAAGGCTGTTTCGGGATTGTTGGCGGGCCTTGGCGGATGAACCCTGGGGCGCGCGGGCCTTATTGCCCCGCTTTTCCGAATTTCTATTGTAAAGATTGCATCGCCCCATGAAAAAGACGATGAAACAATCACTCGCCTCTGGTTTTACCTTGGCCGCCGTGACGTTTCTTAGTCTTTCTGCATCGGCCGATCCGATTGTTCTTCGGCGGGGTGCTGCCACGCCAGCTCCGGCGACCGCCGATAAGCTGGCGGCGCTGCATGACACCCGCGATGCGTTGGTCGAAAAAGCGCTGCTGATGGCAGACGCTCGGCAGGCACGCTTGCAGACGCTGGCCAAGACCGAGGCACGGCAAAAGCTGTTGGGCGAAAAACAGGATGTGATCGGCAAGGGCGATACGCTGGCCATCGTTTTGGCGCGGGCCGGGGCACCGGCCAATCACGCCGCCGATGCCTTTGCCGCCGTGACCAAGATTTTCAACCCGAAGGATCTGCGCCCGGGCCAGCAGGTATCGGTGCATCTGGCGCCGGAAACGGATGGCGACGGGGTGGTGCTGCAAAGCTTCTCCTTAAAAGCCAATGTCGAGCGCGATGTGGCCGTGACCCGCCAGCCCGACGGCAGCTATAAAGCCGAAGATAAGCTGAAGCCGCTGACCACCGAAATCTCGCGCGCGGCAGGGACCATCGACAATAGCCTATTCGTATCCGGCACGGGCGCGGGCATTCCGGTCGATGTGATGATGGAGATGATCAAAATCCTCTCCTTCGATGTCGATTTCCAGCGTGATATTCAGCCGGGCGATGGGTTCGAAGTGGTGTTCGAACAGAAGGTGACGCAGGACCGCAAGCTGGCCCGCAACGGTCGCCTGCTCTATGCCGCCATGACCCTATCGGGCACCAGCCTGAAGCTCTATCGCTTCGAAGATGGCGACGGCTTCGTCGATTTCTACAATCCCAAGGGCGAAAGCGTGCGCAAGGCGCTGCTGAAAACCCCGATTGACGGCGCCAAGCTCACCTCCGGCTTCGGCATGCGCCAGCACCCGATCCTCGGCTTCTCCCTGATGCATAAGGGCGTCGACTTCGGCGCGCCAACGGGGACGCCGATCCAAGCCGCCGGGGACGGTACGCTGAAAGTCTATGGCGGCAACGGCGCCTATGGCAATTACGCCCAGATTCAGCATAACGGCCAATATGCGACTGCCTATGCCCATATGAGCCGCTTTGCCCCTGGGCTGCGCGTTGGCAGCCGGGTGCGGCAAGGCCAGATCATCGGCTATGTCGGGACCACCGGCCGGTCGACCGGCCCACACCTACATTATGAAGTGCTGGCGGGCGGGACGCAGATCAATCCGCTGTCGGTCAAGCTGCCCTCGGGCCGCAAGCTCGATGGTGCCGATCTGCGGCAGTTCTTGGCGCAAACCAAGACCCTCAACGATAAGATGGACAGCCTGCCCCATCCGGTCCAGGTCGCCAGCGCACGCTAAAGCATTTGTTTTGTAAGCAAATGCGTCGTCGCAGGTGGGTTCACCTGCTCGGGATTTGCTCTAGATCCCGGCGCCAGCCCCATCGACGATGATATCGTTCCGATGCGGGGCGAGATCGTCCGACAGTTTGCGGGTCAAGGTGATCATGAAATCCGGCGCGGTACGGTCCACCCCAAAAACCGTGCGAGGAAAATCGAGCGGCTTTTGCCGCGCCCAGATCGAATCGTGCTGATCGGGCGGCAAAATTTCAACCGGATCGCCCACCGCCACCCAATGGACCGGAACGACAGTACCTTCCGGCAAGCGGGTTTTTAGATGCACCACAGCCCCGACCCGCACATCGCAACGCGGGCCGAGCCAGGCTTCGGGCAGAACCGTAACCCCGGTCGCCAAATAACATTCATCGGCAATCTCGGCCCCGGTGACATGGGCATGCGGGCCGATCAGGGTATAATTCCCGATGCGGCGATCGTGGCGCGACGTCGCCCGAAGAACCGCATTTTCATATATAATAACGTCTCGTCCCAGGGTTACGCGCCCGCCGCTTTCCCCAACGATGCGCGCCCCATGCATCACCCGTACCCCCGGACCTAAGGTCACGGCACCGCAGACGGTCGCGTCGGGTGCCACCCAAGCCGAAGGGTCGATCCGAGGGGTCTGGCCTTGATGGGTGATAATCATGGTCGAACGCCTCCGATCGGGGATGGGGGGATAAGACTTAGGCGGGGATCACACGCTTCGAATAGGTCTCTTTCGGGAACTCGATAATCTCGGCCGTTACGTGCAGGCTCAGGCCGTTTTTGTGGGGTAGAACGGCCTTTTCCATAACTTCTGTGACCGCCGCCCCCAAGGCTTGCTTCGTTGCGAGATCGCGGCCCGGCAGCAGGCGGATTTCCGCGTGCAGCATGGCCAGCGACCCATCGCCGATCCGCTCGGCCCGCGCGTCCATCACCAGCGTCTTGCAGTCGATCAGTTGCGCTTTGGCAATTGTCACGATGCGATCATGGATTTCAGCAATCAAGGGCTGAAGATCCAAAGCGTCCAACAGGGCGGGGCTTCCTTCTAAACGAATTTGCGGCATTGCTTTCTCCTGAGTCACTATAAGGGCTGAAACGCTAACGGAATCTGAAAAGCGCGGCTACTGCTGCTGTCATCGCCTCTTCGCTTGCATTTTAGGGGGTTCTGCCCAACCATCGGGGCCGTTTGAACATTTCGCCTCGGAAACCGTGCCGAGGAACCCGGGAGAGAGAGATGGCCGAGGGAAAATATCGTCTGATTACCCGCAGTGACTTCGATGGTCTCGTCTGCGGCGCCCTGCTGAAAGAATTGGACCTGATCGACGATATTCTGTTCGCCCATCCCAAGGATATGCAGGACGGCAAGGTTCCGGCGACCGACCGCGACATTATCTGCAACCTGCCCTATGTGCCGGGCTGCGCCATGACCTTCGATCATCATTCATCGGAAGTAGAACGGCTGGGCGATAAGCCGGGCTTGATCATCGATCCCTATGCCCCCTCTGCCGCCCGCGTCGTCTGGCGCCATTACGGCGGGTCGGACCGCTTCCCCGAAAGCCTGGATGATATGATGTTCGCCGTTGATCGCGCCGATAGCGCCGATTGGACGATGGACGAAGTGTTGGACGCCGAAGGCTGGACGCTGCTGTCCTTCATGATGGATAGCCGCACCGGCCTGGGGCGTTTCCGAGATTTCCGCATCTCGAACTACCAGTTGATGATGAAGCTGGTGGAGCTGCTGCGCACCGGCGAACTGGCCCCGATCATGGCCGATGAAGACGTGCAGGAACGTATCCGCATGTATCAGGCGCAGCAGGAAGAGTTTAAGCGCCAGCTTGAGCGGATTGGCCGGATCGAGGGCAAGGTCGTGGTTCTCGATCTGCGCAACGAAGAACAGGTTTTCGCGGGTAACCGTTTTCTTGTGTACGCGATGTACCCTTCGTCGCTGATTTCCATGCACGTCATGTGGGGGCGCGATAAGCAGAATGTTGTGCTGGCCTGCGGCAAGTCGATCTTCGACCGGTCCTCGACCGTCGATATCGGCTCGCTGATGCTGCGTCACGGCGGCGGCGGGCATACGGCCGCGGGCACCTGCCAAGTGCCGCCCGATGAGGCCGATGCAATCATCGCCGCCCTGCTGCCCGACATGCAGGCGTGCGAGGAGGATGACGAGGGGTAAACCCGAGTCCTACCGCGCTTTTCGCTTGACGCTACCAGCGGGGATGCCTATACACCCCGTCTCTCAGACCGTTCCGAGGTCCGCCAGGGTTGCGGGACGGTCGTTCAGGTTTAACCGTTACACATAGGGGATACGGTCATGGCGAGACGGTGCGCCGTCACCGGCAAGGGCGTCCAGTCTGGCAATAATGTCAGCCACGCCAATAACAAGACGCGTCGGCGCTACCTGCCGAACCTCCAGGTTGCCTCGCTGGCCAGCGAAGCCCTGGGCCGCGTCGTGCGTCTGCGTCTGTCGACCAACGCCATCCGCTCCATCGAGCATGCGGGCGGTCTGGATGCTTTCCTCGGCAAGGCCCGCTCGTCGGAACTGACGGGCGATGTGCTGCGCTTGAAGAAGCAGATCGACAAGGCGACCGCCAAGGCCGCCTAACGCTTCGGCGTTTCAGTTTAAAAACCCCGCTGGGTCCGCCCTAGCGGGGTTTTTTATGACGTGCAGCCGGGGTACGATCCGGCAGTGATCTTAGCAAGGAAAAGGGGGATGGCCGTGGCCAATTCGGAAACCGATCTTCGGGAACAGGAATTTCCCAATCTTCGCGTTCTGAAACACCCTTTGATCCAGCATAAACTGTCGCGCATGCGCGAAGCCGTTACCTCCACGGTGCGGTTCCGCCAGCTCCTGCACGAAATCTCGCTGCTGATGGGCTATGAGATTACCCGCGACCTGCCGCTGACCCACGAGCGCATCACCACCCCGCTGGCGGAGATGGATGCGCCGGTCATCGCGGGCAAGAAGGTCGCCGTTGTGTCGATCCTGCGCGCGGGCCTGGGAATGGTGGAAGGGCTGCTGGATTTGGTTCCCTCCGCCCGCCAGGGGCATATCGGCCTGTACCGCGACCCGGAAACTAAAAAGCCGGTGGAATATCTCATCCGCCTGCCCAGCTCGGAGGGGCGGCTGTTCATCCTGGCCGATCCGATGCTGGCAACCGGCAATTCCGCCGTGCATGCGGTGGACGTGCTGGTGAAAAGCGGCGTGCCGCGCGAGAATATCCGCTTCATGGCCCTGGTCGCCGTGCCGGAAGGCATGCGGGTTTTCAACGCCCACTACCCAGACGTGCCGGTTTATGCCGCCGCCCTCGATAGCCATTTGAACGAGCACGCCTATATCGTCCCCGGCCTCGGCGATGCGGGCGACCGGCTGTTCGGGACGAAGGATCACTAAAACAGCAAGAAACGGCGTGGCAGAAGCATTGACCTTTTGCCGCGCCCACTCGATCCTGACGGGGTTCGATGAAAGAGGCCCCCATGATCATCCGTGATGCGACCGCCGAGGATGTGCCCGGCATTCTGGCGATCTATAATCAGGTCATCGCCACCTCTACCGCGATCTATATCGACGATCCGGTGACGCTGGCCGACCGGCAGGCTTGGTTTGCCGCCCGGCAAGCCAATGGGTATCCGGTGCTGGTCGCCGCCGAGGGGGCGGAAGTGCTGGGCTATGCCTCCTACGGTATTTTTCGCGGCCCCTGGCCGGGGTTCCGTTATTCGGTCGAACATTCCGTGCATATCCGCGACGACCAGCGCGGCAAGGGGCTGGGTGGCCTCCTGATGCCGCCGCTAATCGAACGGGCCAAAGCACAGGGCAAACACATCATGATCGGCGCAATCGACGCCGACAACGCCGGATCAATCCGCTTTCACGAGCGCTTTGGGTTCGAAATCAGCGGCCATATGAAGGAAGTTGGCTTTAAATTTGGCCGCTGGCTCGATCTCGTCTGGATGCAGCGGACACTCTAACCCACCGCAAAATTGGGGGTGGCAGCGGTGAGGCGTTGCCGGGTTCCGGGGAGTTTCAGGGCGGTCGCGACCGCATCAAGGGCCGCTGCCACAGTCTCCGCCCCCTCCGGGTGCATCGCCTCGACGATAATGACTAGCGACCGGGTGTCCGCACTGACCGCCGATAGGCGGCTTTGCCGGTGGCACCAGCGGCGGGCATGGGCTGCTCCGGCGCTATCGGCAAAGATCACCTCCCCCGCCGACGGGATTTCCGGCGTGCCGGAGAAATCCTCATAGACCTCCGATCCCGTGGCCGGACGGACGGTCAGATCGCCGGAAATTCGCGCGGTATCGAACAGCGCCACGGGCACGCCAAAAGCCGCAGAGACGGCATTGCCGAGGGCAACCAGCGGTAAAAGTGCAGGCAGATCGCCGCTTTGACGCAGCCGCCGCAGCAGCGATTCCGCCGCACAGCGGTATTGCGTCGGCTTAAGGCCCATGCGGCTAAAGGCGCGGCGCCAGGCCTGAATTTCCGGCCAATCCCCCTCCGGCGCTGTCGCCAAGCGGGCGTGGGCGCGCGCCGTCCATTCGGCAATCGCCGCCTGATACGCCCCCTCGGGATAGATCTCGCCGACTGCCATCGCTTCGGCGCTTAACTCGGGATACATCGCCCAGATTTCGGGGGCATGGGAAAATCGCATCACTTCTCTCCGCACGGATGATGCGCCGAGGAAACGCGGTTTCTAGCATGCGGGTCTTGAAGAAAATTGCAGGCGCTCACGCCCGCGCGAAGGCCCCGGGCGCAAGGCCATAGACCCGCCGGAACAGCCGCGTCATATGGCTTTGGTCGGCAAAGCCGCTCGCCGCCGCCGCCTCGGCCAAGGGGATGCCGGAGAGAATTAGTCGCCGCGCCACCTGCACCCGCCGTTGCAGCCGATAGGCGTGAGGTGTCATCCCCGTCAGGCGGGCAAAGCTGCGCAGCAGTTGAAAGCGGCTTAGGTTTGCCCGGGCGGCCAGCACGGCCAGCGGAATATCGGCTTCGGGTTCAGTGTCGATCCACTCGCGGATCGTTAGGATCGCGCGCGGCGCCCCATGCGGGCGGCTCTCTGGGTGCAACAGCGGCGTTAGGACCGACAGCAAGCCTTCCTCCGCCGCGCTGGGGTCGCCGCCTGCCGCCAGCAAGGCCCGTAAACGCGGGGCGAGCGGGGAGGCGCGATAGACAGGCTGGGAGAATTCAAAGCGCGCCCCAGGGCCGGGGGCAATATCATCCGCCGCCGCCGCGACCAGGGCGGGGGGTAGATAGAGGATGGTCCACCGCCGCCCACCGTCGGCCAAGGGAGCGCCATCGTGAACCTCGCCGGGATTGACGGTGATGACGTCGCCTGCGGCGGCCTCCACCATGCCCCGCCCGCTCCAGGATTTCTGCGCGCCTTGCTCGATCAGACCGATGCCGAAGAGGTCGTGGTGGTGCTTTGGAAAGCGATGATCGCTCGCCGCCGTTACGGCGTATCCGCCCGGCAAGCCCAGGGGGCGCAGATGAAAAGCGGCAGAAGACATGCCAAGAGCCTATACGAGATCGCGCAGCCACGCGAGCACCGCCGCTTCTGGGGTCGCGGGGGTGATCGGGCGCGGCGAGAGCAGATGGTAATGGCTGCCATCGGGTAGGAACCCGGCGGGGGCGACTAAAAGGCCCGTGGCAAGATCATCCGTCACCAAGCGCCGGGGGCCGATGGCGATGCCCAGCCCGGCGCTGGCGGCCTGAAGGCTCAGGTAAAAATGCTCAAAAACCTGGGGTGGCCCTTTGGGAACCGGAACCCCCTGGCGCTGCGCCCACGTGGCCCAGGCATCGGGCCGGGTCGCCGTGTGGAGCAGCGGCGCCGTGGGGGTCGGCAGCCCGTCCGCTCCGAAGAAGTCCGCCTGCCGCGCCGGGGCACAGACCGGGCCGATAGTTTCATCGAACAGAAAATGGCTGACCGTCCCCGGCAACGGCCCGTGGTCGTTGCGGCGCAGGGCGAGGTCCAGCCCCGCGCTAAAACTGACCGGCCCACCGCCCGCGACCAATTGCAGCGCCACGCCGGGATACGCGGCGGTAAACCCCGGCAGGCGTGGGATGAGCCAGCGGATCAGCAGGGTCGGTTCGCAGGAGAGGCGCAGCGGCTGCGGTTGGCCTTGGCGCCGCACGTGGTTGGCCGCTGCGGCAATCAGGGCGAAGGCTTCCGCCGTCGCCGCGTGCAGCTTCCGCCCGGCGTCGGTTAGAAACACCCGCCGCGCCCGCCGCTCGAAGAGGGCGACGCCGAGGTCATCCTCCAAACTCCGCACTGCCCGGCTGATCGCGCCGTGGGTGAGGTGCAAACTATCGCCCGCCCGGCTGAAACTCTCCAGGCGGGCAGCGGCCTCAAAGCAACGCAGCGCGCCGAGGGGTGGGAGACGGGCCGATTTTATCTGTGAGCTTACCTCATCTATATCGTCAGAAATCATCGTTCGTTTCTCAGGCATCGGTGCGGTCTAATCACTGATAGAGCATACCCTGAGGAGTGGATAATGATGGAGCTTTTTGCCGTAATCGGCATCACCCTGTTGGCAGTGATCAGCCCAGGACCGGATTTTGCGATGGTATCGCGGAATAGCCTGCTGCTGTCGCGCCGGGCGGGTGTCTTGACGGCCCTCGGCATCGGCTGTGGATGTTTTATCCACATCGGCTATACAATCCTGGGCATTGGCCTGATCATTCAGCAGTCGCTGCTGCTGTTCAACGCCCTGAAGCTGATCGGCGCCGCCTATCTGCTGTGGCTCGGCTGGAAAATGCTGCGAGCGCGTCCCAGCGCTCTCGGGGCCGCGGCGGGGATTGCACCGCTCAGCACCTGGGCGGCCCTGCGCACCGGCTTTCTAACCAATGCGCTGAACCCGAAAACCACGGTCTTTATCGTCAGCCTATTTATGCAGGTCGTGCAGCCGACGACGCCTCTGGCGGTGCAGCTTGGCTATGGGCTGTTCATCGCCGCCGCCCATATCGGCTGGTTTACGCTGGTCGCCCTATTCTTTTCTGCCGACCGGGTGCAAACCCGGCTGCTGGCCCTGCGCCATTGGATCGACCGGGCGTTCGGCGCCGTGCTGGTTGGCTTCGGTGCTCTCCTCGCGAGCAGCAGCCTGCGGGGCTGACGGAGAAAATCACGCGGGCTGCAACACTTTCGGCGGGTACGCCTCTTCCAATTCGCGAATCTTCGCGTAATCGGCGTCCACCTGGGCGCCATCGGCATGCACCAGATAGATTTTGGCGAGGACGGAGGTCAGATCCATCGTCCGTTGGATCGGCCCGCCCAGCTTCGGCAGCAGTTGATAGTTGAGCAGGCTCGGCAGGGCCTTCAAATGCTCCAAGATCGGCAGATCGCCCAGCACGCCTTCCACCGTGGACGGGAGATAGACGACCATCGCGTGCTTATCCATCCGGTAGGTCTGGCCGTATAAACTATCGAACTTGGCGCCATCGGTCAGGGCATCGACGATCAACTCCGCCTGATCATGGCCCGTTCCGTGGGCGATGGTGGTGGTCGAATCGAGCGGCCCCATCGCCCGCGCGGCGATTTCCACCAATGCCGGGCCGTCCGCCGTCATGCGAATCTCGGCATGGCCGCCGCCATTGCGGATTTCGAGCGCATCCAGCACGCCGACAATATAGCGCGACAGTTGATCCTGCACTTCGCCCGTCGGCGGCAGCAGGCGATAGAAATCATAGATCAGCGGCGAGCCGTTCAGCGAGCGTTTGCGCGATTCGAGAATGTCGCAAATATAGTGCCGCCCATCGCGGCTAACGGTGTTGACGACATACTCCAACCCATCGAGGTAGGATTGGATCAGCGCCCTGGTGTTCGGCAAACCGCAGAGGTTGCGCGAATGCACGATCTGCTGAAAGCGCGCCCGGACCTCGGCTTCACTATCGCAAACGTGGACATTATCGGTGGAAGCGCTGTCGAGCGGTTTGATCACCACCGGCCAGCGGCCATGCGCGGCGGCCCAGGCCCCCGCCTCGTCTTCGGTCGCAACCAGCTTTTGTTTGGCGGCGTGCAGACCTGCGGCGGTAATCCGCTCGATCATTTCATACTTATTGCGGCGGATTTTGGTGGTCGCCGGATCGTTGCCCCGGACACCGAGACGCGCGCCTAAAGCGTCGGCGAGTTCAACGGCGGACTCATTCCCCGGCAGAACGCAGCGCACGTCTTCGCCAGCAAACCGTGCGGCCAGCGCGTCGAGATCGCCCGTATGGTCCGTTAGGCTTTCGAAGTCCCCGGCCCGGTAGGTGCGGAGCAGCGAATCGACCAGATCGGGGCCGCTGCGCACCGCCAGCGTCCGATAACCGCGCGCCTTGAGATAATCCGCGAAGAGAACGCCTGTCGAATAGGGATCGACGACCACAGCAGTCGGGTTGGTCATGGGCATATCTCCTGCAAAGCCGTAACGATGCGGCACGAAAGTCGAGAGGCGGCCTATACCATTGTATTCCTAAGGTAGCAAGAATGATAATAAAATGTTAACAATTAATCACAGAGACGCGCGGCGGGGCGGCCGTAAGCAATAATCCACGCGCCATCCTGTAAGATTGCCTTAAAGCCAACCAGCCCATCGGCCAGTGCTTGCCGATGCGCCTCAATATCGCGCAGAGCAACAAGGGCCGCCGGGGCGGTGAAGGCATAGGGCGGTTGGCGCAGATCGCGGATAAACAGAAACCGTAGTTTATCGCCATGCATAACCAAAAGCTGGCCGATGACCATGCCGCAGCTAAACATATTCCGCCAACTGATCGGGTTCGTCAGGGCAACGCGGGCGGTCAGGATCGGCCGCTTCGCCCCCAAAGCCATCAGGGTGCGATAGGCGAAGAGCCGCTTCTGTAACCCAAACCCGCGATAGCGCGGATCGACCATCGAACTGGCAATATGGGCCACGTCCATCAGATTGGCGGGTGGCGTCGGCAGATCGCTGGCAAAGTTCGGCATACCCGCTTGCGGCAGGCCCAGAATGGTCAGCGCCGCCAAAGCATTGTCGATGAACAGGCCGAAGGTGAACCCGCGCTCCCCCTCCAAGTGCCAATCGACGAACTCCGGCACCTCCGGCACATACATATCGGGATCGGGCAAGGCACCAAAGATTGCTTCGCGGAACGCAATGATTTCCGTCCGGTCGCCCGCGCCCATGCGGCGGAAATGGAACGACAAGGTACGTTCCGGCTCCGACGCGGCGGCCAGCGTCCCGCTATCCAGCCATTGAGCGGCGGAAATCAACATGCGGAATCCCTAGGCGGTGATGACTTCGGCGATATTCAGCAGGCGCATTGGCGGATAAAGATCCAGCTTTTGGGCCACCGGAATACGGATGATGAAGGAAAAACGCTTTAGGGTTTCGACCGGCACCGACTGCGCGGGCTTACCGCCGACCAAAATTTCGCTGGCCTTATACCCCGCAAAACGCCCGACGTTATAGGCGCGGCTGACGAGGCCCATCAGCATATTCGACTGGCGCACGGGCAATTCCGTGGCGCAGAAGGTCGGAATCTTTAGCTCCAGCGCCGTATCGGCAACGGCCTTGCTATTGTTGGAGCCGACGAGCGTATCCGGGCCGATGTAGATAAAATCAGCACCTTCCTTGGCGGCCTGCCGCACGAGATCGGGGATCGCCGCCGCGTTCGGTTTCTTCTCCGCATCCATCGGCACGGGCTTGTCGAGCATCTGGAAGCCCAGCGGCTGTTGCAAGGTGCGCAACTCATCCGCCGTCACCACCATATTGCTTTCGGCAGGATTGTAGATGATGGCCAGCTTCTTGACCGGCTTCATCAGGCTGATCGTGCGCACCTGCGTATCCAGCGGGGCAATGTGGCGGGTGCCGGTGCAGTTACGCCCCGGCGCATCGAGCGACGGCACGACCTTCGAAGCGACGGGATTGGTGACCGAACTGAACACCACCGGAATATCGGTAATGAATTTCGACTTATCCGCCGCATCGTGACTGCCGAGAACCGCCTGGGTGATCGGCGTGAAGATGGTGAAGATTAGGTCGGGCTTGGTTTCGCGCAGAGCCTCAATATGACCGGGCATATCGGCCATATTGGCGATGACGCGCATATCGTAGTCGACCTTAATGCGGGCATTGGCGAAGAAATCGCGAAAGCCAACCACATCGCCAATATTCTCACGCGGGGTCAGAATGGCGATACGGAAGGTCTTGCCCGCCGCCGCCTGAGCAAAGGCCGGGGCAGCAAGGCCGGTGGACAGTCCCGCCGAGGCGATACCCGCCCCGGCAAGGAAATGACGACGCGAAAAGTTCATCATATCAAGCCCGTCCCTCATGCGCGGGGGCGCTCGGCTCCCGGAAGGCTACAAAGAGAAGCAAACAGATGGCGGCACAGCCGGCCAGGATATAGCCGATCCCCGTGATCGCCCCGGCGTAACCGAAGCGCGCCAACAACAGACCGGCGACGAAGGGCGCAATGACATTGCCGATGCGCTCCATCAGGCGGAACATCGCCAGCACGGTCGTTTCGCTGAGTTTCTGCGTCTGCTGACCGTGCGACAGAGTGGTGACCAGCGCCAGTTGCGGCGTCATCACCAGACCGTGAGCGATACCGAGGACGGTGAGGCCGATGACCATCGACCAAATCGACGTGTTCAGCACCGCAACCACCCCGGCGACCGCGGCCAAGACCCCGCCAACGACGACGAAGAATTTACGATTGCCGAACTTATCGGACAGGCTGCTGGCAACCGGCGACACGAAGATCATCGCCAGCCAATAGAGCAACAACACCCGCCCGATCATCGACTGGCTGATGCCCTGTTCGTTCAGATACAGCGGCACCAAGAAGAAAACGAGGGCGGTCAGCGCCAGCTTGGTCGGGATGGCCGAGAAAAGCACCACGCCCATAAAGCGCGGATTGGCGATGAACAGCCCAAGGTTCTTTAGGCTGAAGCGTTCGGCCTGGGTCATGATCGGGCGCTCTTGGATGGCGCGATAGACCATCGCCGCCGCCGCAATCGCAAGGCCTGCCGATAGGATGAAGGTTATACGGAAACCAAGCTGATCCGCCAAAATCCCGCCGATGGCTGGGCCGCAGACCCCTGCGGTCAGAATGCCGCCCGCATAGCCCGCCATCCCCTGCGCGCGGGTTTCGCGCGTCGTATTATCAATAACGAAGCCTTGGGCGGAGATGAAGACCATCGCATAGCCGATGGCAGTGATCGAGCGGGCGATCAACAAATGCACCAGGGTCAGAGCCAAGCCCGAGGCGACAAGCCCAAGGGCAGCCAGCAAAGCCCCGACTAGGAACACTTTCCGACGCCCGAATTTCTCCGAATAGACCCCGGCGAACGGCTGCGCCAAGGCCCAAAGCAGCATGAACAGCGCAATCGGCGCGCCGATCACCACTTCCATCGCTAGGCCCGGCACGGGATCGAACAACTGCTTGATATAAACCGACAGGAAGGTTCGGGTCAGCTCTTCGGCCAAGCTGAAAACGAAAACGGCAATACGGATCAACGCCGTGCCCTGCTGGCCGCTGGAGTGCAACTCGGCCGGTTTCGGCGGGAAGGCGAATTCGAACTTATCCAGCGTTCCCGTAACCTTGGCACGGGCGTCCGCACCCCAACCGGTGACCGCCTGGGCAAGCTCTTCGTAGCGCCGCCGGACCGATGCGACCGCCTCGTCGATCCGCAGACCGATCCGCCCCAACTCATCCCGGGTTTTCGGCGCAATCGGGCGGCCGAAGTACCCATCCGCCAAGCGGGTCGCCATCTCGTGAATATCCCGGATCGGACGCAGGATGGAGGCGTTGACGAAGTAAAGCAGGATTTCAAAGGTGAACAGCGCAGCGACCAGCAGGATGATCGCAAGGTCGTAGTAGACCTCCTCCAACTGATTGCTAACAAAATCCGCCCGCGCCCCAACGTGCAAAACGCCGACGATGCCGCCGGTGTCGGTTTCGATGGGCAGCGATTTAGTGATGAACACCGTCCCAAGCCGCCCCTGCGTCATCGCCTTGGCCTGCACCGCGTCGCGCGTGATCTGGGCCAATCCGGCGTCGAAGGTCGTCGATAAGGTGCCGCGCAGATGCAGCCGCTTACCGTTCAGGTCGGTGATGGTGATGAAGCCGATATCCTTATTGTCAGCCAGGATATCGTCGAACAACTCATCGGTCCCGGAGAGCTTATCGACGGGGATGCCCCATTCGACAGCCCGGTCGATCTGCGCCAAAACATAGGTGCCGACCTTCTCCGCCTTCTTTTCAAGTTCCGGCAGAATTTGCGGCTCAAAAAGACTGCGCGAGAAAATAGAAAAGCCTGCCAGCATGACCAGAAGCAGAAGTACTGCTAGGGTCAAAAGCCGCGAGCTGATGGATTTTGCGAGAGTATTATTCATGCTTTTTCTGCTGCCTGCTTCAGCTCGCGCTCGGCGCCCTTCAGGGTATCGACAATGGCGACGAGATCATCGCCTAAGGCCCCCTGCGGTTTTGGCACGGATGCCGCTTCCCCGCCCGCCGCGAAAGCGGCAGTGACATAGGTTTCCCCATCGCGGAACCCGCCGATGATCTTGCGGAACACCAACCAGACGCCAACCACCGTGACAAGACCGCATCCGATGATGGCAATCGCCGCAGCAATCGATAAGCCGGGCCGCACTGCCGCCGTGCGCTGGGTAATCGCTGATTTGGCGTAGCGCAACATAACGCTACCCGCAACCTGACCGAACGTATTCCGAAGAGTTGCCCCCAGCACGGGATTACCCTCGAAACTTTCCTGCCAAATACCACCGTCGCTGCGGCTCATCGTGCGGACCCAATCATCCGGCAGGCGCGCGTCGATGCGGTTCTTATCGGTCGAAAACAAGATGGTTCCAGCCGGGTCGGCGATTTCAATCGCCAGAATTTGATTGTCGCTGCGCTCTTCGCGCTCGATAAGCTGCTCAAGATCACGCAGCTCGGGCAAAGACAAACCCAGGTTCATCGCATTTTCAACGTCACCCTGCAAACCATTGACAGTGACGACGAAGCGGGAGGCAATAACGTTCGTAACGGTCTTTTCAAACTTGAAATAGTTCAACAAAGCCGTGAGAATCAGTGCCATTCCGAACACGAGCTGAAGCATTAAAACGATTTTAAGCGACAGCTTTCCGCGCATGATTTGCCTCGACCCATAGTGATACCACCTTAGGTGGTGGCTTTAGAAAGTCTTTCGGTGACTGGATTTCCAGCATATCGCGGCAATGATGAACAGAAAATTAAAATCGCTCTCAAACTTGGCTTTGGCGCAATTTTATGGCAAGACAGAACCGGATTTTGATCAGGCTTCACGTCTGGTGCCGAATCTTCCAATCTCGGATTGGATTTGTCTGTAAGCGCTGGCCTTTTGGTATTTTTGCAATAGTCTGTTGACATCAGAGTGGCTTACTTACCGCCATCTGAGCAATGGGGTGGTACACGATGACTTTCCGATTGCGGATCTTTTTTGCCATCCTGTTTTTTGTTGCGATTATATTTCTTCTCCTGCTGCAACTAAACCGCAGTCTGGTTGGAAAAACCTATGATTCGATTGCCGAAACCCGCTTTTTGTTTGTGTCGCAGAGCCTAAAGACAGCGCTAGAATTGAATATCGGCCTCGGGTTTCCCCTGGCAGAGCTCCGGGTTAGCCAAGACCTGATCGAGCGGGAAAAGGCCGATGACGACCAGATTTTGGCCATCGAGGTGCTGGACGATACCGGGCGTAGCCTTTTTAGCACCGATCGCGGCACGGTCGGCGAAGACGCCCCCGCCGATTGGTTACAGGCCTTGCAGGTGAGCAGCGGTCAACGGTGGACGGTGACGGAGCGCGACGCCATCGTGATCGGCGTCCCCATCGTTAACGACTTCGAAAGAACGGTCGGTTACGTCGCCCTTCAGTACTCCAAGGCCTATTTCGACCAGAAGTTGACCGATTTCACCGAAAGCCTGCTTGGCTGGGGAACGGCCATCCTGGCAGGCTTGGCGGCGTTGCTGGCTCTTGGCACTTATGGGACGACCGCTCCGCCCGCCGCTCGGCCCCGGGCTTTGCTGGCGATTTTCAACGGCGACAGCAGCTCAGACGCCGGAAACGACGATCTTCTGAACCTCGCCCGTGCTGCCCAGGACAAAATTACCTCGGCATCATCCTATCTCGACGGCCGCGCCAAAGACCTTCAGCGACTGGATGACGAACTATGAGCCGCCCGATGGACAAACGGCCTTATTCCCTGCGGCTAACGCTGCTCACTGGTTTGCTGCTGTTCGTCGCGGTCGCCGGGGCACTATGGGCGGCCCATCGTACCGTCGCCCCGTTGCTTGTCGCCGAAATGCAGAAGAATAGCGCTGCGGTGGGCCGTTCGGTTGTCAAACAGTTTTCGGGCGCCGTCGCCTCTGGCATTCCGCTGGCGAAACTCGCGGGCGTCGATGAAATGCTGGAAGCCGTGATCGGCGACAACCCGTCGCTGAACGCGATTGAGGTCACTGATCCCCAGGGCCGTATTCTGTTTACCTCTGGCGATAAGCTGCCCGCCGATGACCGGGGCGGCGCGTCACCGCTGACCCGCCCCGTGGTCAGCAGCCTGCCGATCACCGTCAACGGCACCACCGTCGGCACGCTCCGCGTCGGCAGCGATCTTAGCTTTATGGCCGACCGGGTGTGGCTCTATCTCGCCACCACGCTGGGGGTGATCCTCGCCAGCCTATTGCTGGTGCACGAAGTCGCACGGCTCATTCTGGCCCGGGCCATCGATACGCCCTCGGCCCAATTGGGGGCGGCGCTTCGCACGATTTTGGAAGGCGACTACAGCACCGCCGTCGTCAGTTCCGCACCGGGCACGATGGGTCGCGCCATTCGCAAGCTAAATACCAATCTGCGCGCGGTGACGGATCGGTTCGAACGGTTCGCCGCCTCGGCCAATGCTATTCGCGGCCTTGATCTCGATGCCGCCTCCGCCGACCGACTGTCGCGGATGCTGGAAGACGCCAAACTGCGCTTCCCCACCCTGATGACCGAAGCCGGGCGCCCCGCCCTGCCGCCGCCCGCGCGCCCGGATGGCCGTTGGGTACTGCTGCTGCTGGCCCTCTTGAGCGAGATGATCCGTCCGCTGGTGCCCGTAATCGGCGCCGACCGCAGCCTAACCGGCCTCGACCCAGCCTTGCTGGCCGCAGTGCCCCTGGGCCTCAACCTCGTCGGGATCGGTTTTGGCGTCGTCCTCGCGCCGCTGGTGCGCCCGTCGCGCCGGACTAGCGTTTTCTTGCTGATGCTGGTTTTGGTCGCCCTGTCGCTGGTTATCGTCGCGGCAAGCCCGAGCGCTGTGGTCTTCTGGACGTGCCGCTTGGCTGCGGGCATCGGGCTTGGGCTGGCGTGGCGCCTTCTGTCCCAGCGCTACCGCACCGATATCCTGCAAGATAGTCGTACCTTGCTGATTGCCGGCCTCGGGTTCCATGCCGTCGGGCCGATGATCGGCGCGGTGATCGGCGAAAGTTTCGGGGTGCAGAGTGCGCTTTGGTTCTTCGCCGCCGCCAGTGTGGCATCGGGTCTTTACGGTTGGAACAGCCTGCGCCACCTGCCCGAGATCACCGATCCCGAGACGGAAGAACAGGTCGATACGCCACGCCTCTGGTCCGCTGGGATTATGGCCGTCATCATTGGCGCCGTGTTGTTCGGCACCTTGCCCGTGCAGGGGCTGACCTCGGGGACGTTGATGGCCAGCGTCCCGTTTTACGCCCTCTTTGGGGTCGGGATTCTGGTCGGTGTTCTTGCGGCAGGCCCGCAGTCGCGCCGGACTGGTACCGGCCTACTGTTGGCGGCGGTTGGGTTGACGCTGCTCATCCTGCTACCCGATGTTATCGGTGCGGGATTGGGCCTGCTGTTGTTGGGCGGCGGCTGGGGCGCAATGCGAACGATGCGCCCATCGTCGGGCCTGATCCTGATCGATTCGGCGGGCGGCCTGATTGGGATCAGCTTGGCCGCGCTGACGGCCTCGGCCCATATGCCCGACATTCTGTTAAGTTTAAGCATTTTGGCCGCTATAATCGGGGGTGCCGCCCTTCTGCGGCCTCAGTCCCTCGTGTCCCGGGAGCCCTAACCCCCGATGCTGCTTCGTACCCGGGTCGTCCTGATTGTCGCAGTCGCTTTCCTCCTCCTGACCGGCGGTCTCATTGTTGCAAGCTGGCAACGGGAACGGCTGGTCGAAGACCGACGGAGCGAAGAAACCTTCCAGACCCAAACCCTGCTATGGTCGAAGATCGTCGAACGGTACGAGCAGGATTTGCGCGCGCAACTGCGCGCTTTGCTCTCCCCCGCGCTTGCCGACGCGCTGGACCATGGCCGACAGGACGAGGTGCAGAAGATCCTCGAAGCCGATATTGGGCGCTTGCAGAGCGAACGGCACGTCGATCAGGTCGATCTTGTCGATGACGATGGCGAAGTGTTGCTGACCACGGCCAGCGGCTTCCCCCCACCGACCCTGCTGGACGCCGGGACGGTCAGCCAGATTATGGCCGATCCGCAAGTGCTGGCCCTCGTGCAGCAGGACAGCAGCCGCCGCTTTCGCATTACCGTAGCGCAGCCGGTCATCGGCAGTTCGGGTCAGATCAGCGGCGCCTTGGCGGCGGCTATTGATAGCGACCGCGCTTTGGCCGAACTGAGCGAGGGGTTGGGCGGGGATGCCTATATCCTGTCGCTCCGCAATCGCGTCGCCCACGGCACCAACGAGGCGCTGGCCAAGCAATTGGCCTTCGATCTGCCGATCCGCCAACGCTATATCGAGCATCGCACGGTCGTTGGGCGGGTCTATCAGATTGCTTCCGTTCCGCTGGTCGATGCGGTTGGGCGTGTCGTCGGGGCGCTGGTGACGGTCAAGGATGTGACGACCACCGTTTCGCGGGTGGATCGGGTCGGGTTAGCCTCGGTCCTGATGGTGGTGCTGGGCGTTGCCCTGATCATCGCCTTCCTGATCTGGTATCTGCGCCGGTCCTTCGGGCCGCTGGACGATGCCATTACCGGGCTGAATGCCTTGTCGCGCGGCGATACCTCCGTGCAGATTTTCGCCCCGAAGAACGATGAAATCGGCCGGATCGCCGCCGCCGTCGAAGTCTTCCGTGACCATGCTCGCACCATCGACCGCTACCGGGACGAGCGCGAACGCCAGCGCCGCCGTCAGGAACGGATGATCCGCCGCCAAATGCTGGCGCTGGCCGATACGCTGGACGAAGAAGCGCGCGGCGAAGTGCTGGGCGACCTTGATGCCATCGTGCAGGACCGGCGCGAATCGGAAGCCGCCCATGATCCCAACCGGGGGGATGAAGACCAACTGACCCTCCTGTCGTCGGTGCTGAAGCAACTGTGTAACCGCATGTTGGCCGATATCGCTGAACGCCGCAAAGCGGAGAAGATTCGCGAAACCTTCGGCAAATACATCGATCCGCGCGTCGTCGAAAGCCTGTTGCTCGATCCGAATATCGGCGGTCAGCAGCAGGTGATGACGGTCTCCTTCGCCGATATGCAGGGGTTCACCAGCCTGTCCGAGCGGCTTAACCCGAGCGAGCTTGTGTCGGTGCTGAACGATTACCTCACCCTGATGTCGCGCCCGATCAAGGATCAGCACGGGATCGTCGATAAATATATGGGCGATGCGGTCATGGCCTTCTGGGGCCCGCCGTTCACGATGGATATGTCGCAAGCGTCGGAAGCCTGTCTCGCCGCCCTTGAACAGCGGGAAGAGGTGCGGGCCTGGGTCAACCGGCTGATGCGCAGTGGGCGCTTTACCCACGAGATTGAACGCATCGATATCCGCTGCGGCATCGCTACCGGCGAGTTGATTGTCGGCTCGATCGGTTCCGACCAATCGCGCACCTATACGGTCTTGGGCGATACCGCCAACCTTGCCGCGCGTTTGGAGACGGCCAATAAAGCGCTAGGCACGCGCATGCTCATCTCTGGTTCGACACGCGAACTGGCGGGGGCGCGTATCGAAACCCGCGAGATGGAAAAAATCATCGTCATGGGTAAGACCGAGGCGACGGTGGTCTATGAACTTCTGGCCGAAGCCGGGAAGCTGGACGATCACACCGCCCGCTTGCGCGATCACTTCGAAATGGGTTTGCGGCGCTACTATCGCCGCGATTGGCAAGGCGCTGTATCGGCCTTCGAGGAATGTTTGGCCCTGCGTCCGCACGATGCCCCCAGCGAACGGCTGCTCAAGCGCAGCCTAGCCCTGCGGGCAGCCCCACCGCCGGACGATTGGACCGGCGCCTGGACCTTGCTGGAGAAATAGACGGGCGGGTTAGCCGCGAGCGCTGGCCCGAATAGCGGCGACCTTCGCCTCGAACCGCGACCAATCGTCGGCTTGCGCGATCGGCGCCCACAGGGCTTCGACATCCTCGATGGGCAGATCGGCAGGCCCATCACCAGGGGGCAGGACGGCGGCGGGATTGGCGCGGGCGTCCAGCCCGGCCCGCACCAGCCGAAAATCGGGCCGCTCATAAAGTTCCGCCTGCGGGCTGGCCGCCGCCCGATCCGCCCGTCCGCCGACCCAATCAAAGATTGTCTGCTCGAACCCGGCGCCACTGTCGAACATGAATTGGTAGAGCGTCGAGAGGAAACCAAGGTCGGCCTCAAGCTCTGTCGACACCAGCCCAAGACGGCGAAACCAGGTATCGCGCAGCGCCGGGCGGAACCGCGCCTGATAGGTTTCCAACTGCGCCACCAGGGCCGCTTCTGGCGCGAAATCCAGCAGGCATTCGGCGAGCCGTTCAAGGTTCCACAGCAGGGTCGTCGGCTGGCGACCATAGGCATACAGGCCGGTCTGATCGAAATAGGCAGCGGTGAAGCGCGGATCATACTGCTTCAGAAAACGCCAGGGGCCGTAATCGAAGCTCTCGCCGGTGATGTTGATATTATCCGTATTGAGGACGCCATGAACGAAGCCCGCGGCCATCCATTCGGCGCCGAGCTTGGCCACCGCCGCCATCACTTCGGCGAACAGGGTCAGCGCGGGCGTCGGGCCAGGGGCAACGGTCGGCCAATAGGTGGCCAGCGCATAATCGATCAACCGCCCCAGCGCGTCGGTCTGGCCGTGATAGGCGAGGCGCTGAAACGTGCCGATGCGGATGTGAGAATGGCAAAGGCGCACGAGGACCGAGGACCGGGTGGGGCTGGGTTCGTCGCCCCGGTGCAGCGCCTCGCCGGTCTCGATCAAGCTAAAACTTGTCGAGGTGGTAACGCCGCGTGCCTCCAGAAGCTCAGTCGCCAGAATCTCGCGCACGCCGCCCTTCAGCGTCAACCGGCCGTCGCCCGCACGGGAATAGGGCGTCTGGCCACTGCCCTTGGTGCCAAGGTCGAACAGCCGCCCATCGGCACCGTAAAGCTGGGCAAACAGGAAGCCGCGCCCATCCCCGAGGTCGGGGTTATAGTGGCGGAACTGATGACCGTGATAGCGCAAGGCCAACGGCTGGGGGAAACTGCCGGGCAGAGGGGTGAAGCACCCAAAATGGTCGATCCATTCCGCTTCACTGAGCGTCCCTAGCCCCAAGGGTTCGGCCGCGCGCTGGTTACGCCAGCGCAGAATATGCTGGGGGAAAACCGCAGCCTGAACCGGGTCAAAAAATTCCGGCCCCAGCGTCTCATGGGATCGGCTGGGGCGATAGGCGGCGCTGGGCGGCACGCGCTATTTAACCGGCACCTGACTGACCTGCGTGCGCCGGTCCCCCAAAGCAGCGGCATAGGCTTCCACCTGGGTGCGGATGTCGGGATCTTCGGGGACGGTGCGGTCGAGTTTGATCTGATCGCCCTTCCAGGCCTTCGGATGACCGTCCTTATCGAAGGTCACGTTCAGCTTGCCAAGGTAATGGCCGAAGGACGCCGCCTGCGCCAGCAGCACCGGCTTGCCGCCCGGCCCGGTGATCACCTGCGGGGCGCCCTGGGGCTGGCCGCCGCTGTGGGCGCCTTTGCCCGACACGCCGATGATCACATCAATCCCAGCGATACGCTGGGCGATATCCTTATCCTTCTCCGCCCCGGCAGACGATACGGCGACCACCGTCTTCGTGCCCATGAAGCCAAGCTGCTTTAGCCAGAACGGCGCCTTGGCTTCAATCGGCACGATGGTCGCGTTGACGGGCGCTTTCGACTTCTGCGGAATATTGAGATCGGCAATCCCCAGCAACCCCAGGCGCTGCACGCCCCGGTCGGTCGCCAGCATCGGATAGATCTGGTCCTTCAAATAGGGATCGCGGTCGGTGCCGATATTGGCACCCAGAATGGGGAACTGTGCCGTGCGAATGAACTTGCCGAGCACTTCCGACCCTTCGGAGAATTCCGCCGCGCCCGCCGCCATCGCATCGAAGCGGGTGCGGTTCATCAGGTCGGCCAGAACATCTTGCTTATGCTGGGTCCAGAAAGCCGTACCACCGAACTGCCCGCCGGCATCGAGCAACAGCACCGTGCTCGCGCGGGCACGCTCCAGATTGGCTTGCCCAGCCAAGCGCGCAAGACCGCCCAGGCAGGCATCGGTCGCCCGTTCTTCCAGCGTGCAGGGCGTCCCATCGGTCTTCGACGGCTCCATGCGCGACGCCACGTCGCCGGTATAAAGAACGGTTAGATTGGTATCGGCCCTCGCCGCCTTGCCGAAGACCAGCGGCATGACGAGCCCCATGAAGATGCCAAGACCGATGGTCGCCGCCAGACCGTGCTTTGGGTTGGTGCGCCAATAGCGCCCCTCCCCCTCGTTCGGGGGCGACATCAATTCGGCGAGCCGTTCGGCGAAAGCATCCATCGGGGCGGAGGTCGGCACCATAATCAGTCTCACTTCAAGGTTTTAGCTAAAATCGCTAAGACTTCGGATTCACGTTGGTAATACGTAGCGCAAACACGTGGGCTTGCCAATCATCTTCTGTCGCGCTTGGATGCCGCCCCGATTGCTGCCATGGAGATGGTATCGTGACCCTGCTGCTCGCAACCCCCGGCGCCGCCGAACCTTGGCTTAAAATTTTGCGGGCGGAAGCGCCGGATCGGGCCGTTCATCTCTGGGGCCAAACCGACGCGCAGACCCTTGCCACCATCCCCTACGCGCTGGTGTGGAAACCCCCTGCGGATCTTTTTGCCCCGCTGACCGGCTTGAAGGCGATTTTCAATCTGGGGGCGGGGGTCGATGCGCTGCTGGCGAACCCCGGCCTTCCCAAGCACGTGCCGCTGGTGCGGATCGTCGATGGCGGTATGGCCGCACAGATGGCGGAATATGCCCTCTATGGGGTGCTGCACGTCCATCGCCGCTTCGATCTCTTGGCCCAGCAGCAGGCAGCCAGCGTGTGGAACGATCCCGGCATCTGTGATCCGGCGGAAACCCGCGTCGGGATTCTTGGGCTGGGGGCCTTGGCCCAGGGCGTGATCGAAAAATTACAGCCCTTCGGCTTTCCGCTATCAGGCTGGAGCCGCTCGCCGCGTAGCGTGCCGGGCGTCACCACTTATGCCGGGCTCGATAGCCTTCCGGCGTTTCTGGCGGGCTGCGACGTGCTGATCGTGCTGCTGCCGCTGACGGCGGAGACAGAGGGGCTTTTATCGGACGCACGGTTAGCGCATTTGCCGCCGGGCGCCTCCGTCATCAATCTGGCGCGTGGGGCCTTGATCGACGAGGCGGCCTTGCTCGCCCGGCTCGACAGCGGCACGATTCGCTTTGCCTTGCTCGATGTTTTTCGTCAGGAACCACTCCCCGGCGATCATCCTTTCTGGCGGCACCCCCGGGTTAGGGTCACGCCCCATACCTCCGCCGCGACCTTACCACGTGAGGCTATTCAGCAAATCCTGGGCAATATCGCCGCCTTCGAGCGGGGCGCGCCGATGCAGGGGGTGATCGACCCGACGCGCGGTTACTGACAGAGGGCGGCGGCTGAACTCGACAAGATCAGCCACGCCCCGGCCCGTTTCAGCCGGGCGTGAAAATCGGCTGCATCGCTTTGGACGATGAACACCGACGGCAGCCCGCCGGGCGCCACCAGCGCCGCCCCGGCTTCCGCGACGGCGGCCAGGGTAGCGTCGCGGGAATAGGTCGGCGGGAAAACAACGGCAACCGGCTCCTTTGACCCTAGGGGGGCGCTAAGGCCCGCCCCGGCGGCCATCAGCGGCAGCCCGAGCGCCAGCGGCAAGCTGAGCCGCCCGACCCAGCGCCGCGCGCCGACCTTAGGCGGCTTGGGCATCGGCCCGTACGTCGCCGAGGAACGCATCGACGTCGCCGCGCAGTTTTTCCGTCTGTTCGGATAGGGTTTTGGCGACGCCGAGCAGCGTATCGGCAACCTGACGGGCGGCGCGGGTATCGCCGGAAATCGCCGTAATCGCCCCGGTCGCCGAGGCAACTTCCTGCGCCACCAGATCGACCCGACCCGCGAGATCGCCGGTCACGGCGTCCTGCTGATGCACCGCCACCGCTACCGACCCGGCAAGGGTGTTGATATCGGTGATCGCATGCCCGATGCGCAGGATCGACTCGACCGCCTCGTCGGTCTCGCTCTGGATGGCGGACACCTGACGCTGAATATCCTCGGTCGCCCGGGCGGTTTGCGTGGCGAGTTGCTTCACTTCGCTGGCGACGACGGCGAACCCCTTCCCGGCGTCCCCGGCGCGGGCCGCCTCGATCGTGGCATTCAGGGCCAAAAGATTGGTTTGGGCGGCGATGTCTTGGATCAAGCGGATGACCTCGCCGATTTTATCAGCGGCCTCCGCCAACTGCTGGACCCGCGTGCCGGTTTCTTCGGCGGAGCGAACGGCCTGTTGGGCGGCGGCGGCGGTTTCGTCGATCTTCGCACCGATTTCGTGAATGGACTGATGGATCTGCTGGGTCGCGGCAGCGGCGGCAATCGCCCCTTCATTGGCAGCGGCGGAGCTGTGCGTCACCCCCTGCGAAGCATCGGCGACATGACCGACCGAGGTTGCCAGCGTGGTTGCCGACTTCTGCATCACCGTCGCCTGCTCGGCCAAGCGGCGGGCGATCTGGCCGACGCGCGCTTCGAACTGTTCGGCCATCTTCAGGCGGGCGGCGCGTTCCTTGGCTTCCTGCGCCTCGTCGCGCGCCCGCTGACGGTCGGCTTGCGCGGCCTCGGCTTTGGTCTTTTCTTCCAGTTGCTCCAGGGTTTTCGCGGAAAGCACCAGGGTTTTACCCAGCATCCAGCACAGCCACACCAGCGCACCGGTTTCCAGCACCACAATCACCGCATGCAGAATCACACGGGCTAAATCCGACCCGCCCGCGAAGACGGCGGCGGGAAAGACGAAGTTGAGAATGAGGTGATGCACCGCCGTCACAGCCGCGCCCATCAGCACGACGCGCCCGTCACAGAAGGTCGCTAGGATCGCGATGGCGGCGAAATAATACATGTGCATATCGGCCTGCCAGGGATGCCCGGCCAGCGCATAGACCATCAGCGAGACTTGGCCGATCAGCGCGGCCGCCAGCGTCATGCGGGTTGACAGCGCGGCCCGGTTCGCCGCCCAAGCCGCGACGCTGGCGCCGCTGAGCGCCACGCTGATCAAGCTGGGGGCGAGCAAATCGCCACCGCGTAACCAAACGGTCAGCACCACCACCGGCACATGCAAAGCGATGAAACCGACCAGGACGGCGGCCATTGTATGACGCAGGCGAACAAGCTCATCCATTCGTTGGACCTCGGTCTTAGGGAGTATGATTGGATACGATGGTAATGGGCGGTCGGATCACCGGGCGCGCAAATAACAGCACCGCGCCCGCCCAAACCCCGTATCGAGAGCGCCAATAAATCGTCGCTTTCATCCGATTGGCCGCGATAATTCCGCTGATAAGTTTAAAATTGTGCTAAATTAGCAAGGCGCCGATTGCGGGTTACGTTTGCGTCAGCGTCAAGGCACGACCGCATCCATGTCTTGCGAGAACGCATAGGCCCCTGGTTTCCCATGAGCAGCACCGCCGTTGGCAGTAATCGTTATCATGCTGAAGTTCTTCGGCTTTTTTTAAAGCAGACGCCGATTAACAGCGGTGTGACGGCAACCGCAGCGCTTGTGGTGATGGCGCAGTTCGTTTTTAGCGACTATTTGTCGCCGGTGGGTTTTGCCCTCTCGCTGGTTTGGGCCGGGCTGCATTTGGGCGGCAGCCTGTGGCATTATCGGCGTTGGAGACTCTCTCAAGGCAAAGCCCGGATTTTAACGCGCTCCCGCTTCCGCCGCCTCGCGCGGCGGTCCGTCTGGGGCAGCGGGATTTCCGGGGCGCTGTGGGGGGCTTCCTGCCTCTTCATGCAAGAGGCGCCGCCGCTCGATCAATATATCGTCGCCCTCGCGGTTGCCTCCATCATGTCCGGGTCGGTGACGACCTTGGGCGCCCTGCGCTACGCCGCCTATGCGTTTCAGACCGCTGGCATGCTGCCGTGGGCCGTGTTTTTTGCCGTTCAAGGCGGCGTGCATTGGACCTTGGCCATCCTGGCGGCAGTATACTGGGTGGCGATGACCCTCAGCGTGCGCCGGGTCAATGCCACCTATCGTGAAGCCATCGTCGCCCGGGGGGCGCAGGCCCGTCTCTCGCGCCACCTCGCCCGCCTGCGTGAAGAATGGCTGACGGTGGCCTCGGTCACCGATGCGGTGGCGCTCTTCGATGCGCAAAACCGGCTGATTTTATGGAACCGGGCGATGGAAACGCTGCTCTCCGCCGTGCCAAGCCTCGGCATGGGGTTCGAGGCCTTCCTGACCCTCGCCCCTTGGCAGCGCACCCCGCTGGCCGAGGGCACGATTGGACAGTGGAGCGCCGATTTCGCCGTCGGCGATGGGCGCTATATGCAAAGCATTCTGGCGCAGCGTGGCGCGTGGCGGGTTCTGTGCCATCGCGACGTAAGCGCGCTGAAAGCCCGGGAACTCAGCCTCGACGCCGAACGGGCGCGCGCCGTGCGCGCCGACCGCGCCAAAAGCACGTTTCTCGCGACCATGAGCCACGAGCTGCGTACCCCGCTGAACGCGATCATGGGCTTTTCCGAAGTTATCCGCGATGGCCATGTCAGCGATCCCCGGCGCATTGCCAATTACGCCGGGGATATTCATCAAAGCGCGGCGCATTTGCTGGCAATCATCAACGATATTCTCGACATCGCCCGCATCGAAAATGCCGAAATCGTCCTGCACCGCGCCCCGATCCCGATGGCGGAGTTGGTGGCCGAAACCGCCCGGATCAGCAGCGGCCAAGCCCGGCGGCTGGGGGTAACGGTCCACGCGCGGGGCGGCGACGATTGGCCGTTGATCATCGGCGACCGCACCCGCCTGGCCCAGGCCATCTGCAATTTCCTATCGAACGCCGTCAAAGTCTCGCAGTCAGGCCAGATCGTTCAAATGACGGCCCGGATCAGCGAAGAAGGGCGTTATCTGCTGACCGTGCGCGATACCGGCCCCGGCATTCCGCCCGAACGACTGCCGGACCTTTTCCGCCCCTTCGCCACCTTCGACGACCGCGACGCCTATCGCGCCGCCGGGGAGCGCGGCACCGGCCTGGGGCTTGCGATTACCAAAGATCTGCTCGATGCGCATGGAATCGCCATTTCCATCGAGACCCAGGTCGGCACCGGCACTTCGGTAACGCTCGACTTTACCCCCTGCATCGAACTGCCCCGCGACGCGGAACCGGGCGACCTTTAAACCTCTTCCGGGGTCGGGAAGCTCGCCAGGAGCGTGGCGAGAGCCTCGGGCACCGGCGCGGTCACCGACAGCGGCGGCTTATTAGCGCGGGGGGCGAAGGCCACCTGCCGGGCGTGCAGACACAGGCCTCCAGGCTCCGACCGCCCATAAAGCCGGTCGCCAACAATCGGACACCCGAGGATAGACGCCGCGTGGACGCGCAATTGATGACTGCGCCCGGTTTGGGGGTGAAACTCTACCCACGTCCGGCGATTGGCCGTTGCCAGCACGCGCCACTCGGTCACGGCTTCTTGCGCCTCCTCGCCGTCATCGGCTTTTGCAAGACGGACAGTGACACCGCCGGGGCGTTTCATATCGACCAGCGGCGCCGCGATGATGCCTCGGTCGGTGTCCGGTATCCCCTCCAGCACGGCCCAATAGGTTTTTTCGACCTGACGGGCGGCAAACAACTCGGTCATACGGATCATCGCCTTGCGGTGACGGGCCAGAATCAAGCAACCGGACGTGTCGCGATCCAAGCGATGCGCCAGCAGCGGCGGCTGCTTTAGTCCGTACTGCCATGCAAAAAGAAGTTGGCCGAGATGCAAATTTTTTCCACCCGCGACCGAATGGACCGGCAATCCGGCCGGTTTGTTAAGGACTAAAACGAGTCCATCCCGATGCAAAACCCAATCATCCAAGAGATCGGGGAGTGTTTCGGGGGATCGGCGGCGCCATTCGGCAATTTCTGCGATATCCATCTGCTGCATAGGATGGTTTTATGCCATCCACTCCTTTACTAAAATGTTAATTTTACTCACCCGCATTAACACCATCGTTTCCCGGCGCGCGCGTATGACAGGGCCAATGACAGCCATGTCACATAGGGCCGGGGTGAATTTTCGCTACACTGCCGTGCAGTGAGAGGGAGGCTTTTCATCTTAATTTAATTCCATATTAAGGGAAATTTTAGACCTAAGCGCCTACCGTCCTGGCAAGGTAAGAATGTACGCATCCGCTGAAAGGGTATGCTCTGATGGCGATGATTTTGCTCCAGTTTCTCGCAGCCTTGGGTCTCACCCTGCTGATTCTCTGGCTTGCGCGTCCGCTGGGCATCCGTCTCGGGGTTCTCGATACGCCGAATGCGGTGCGAAAGTTCCATGCGCGGCCAACGCCGAAGATGGGTGGCACGGCCCTCGCGGTTGCCGGGCTAGCGTGTGTGCTTTTACAATCTCTTCATATTGGTGTGCCGTTTCCCGCAAAGGTTGGCGTCGTTTTGGTTGCCTGCCACTACATTATCGGTCTGATCGATGATCGCGCCGACATTGATGCGCGGCTGCGGCTGATTCTATCGATGGCCGTGGTCGCCGCTGCCTTTTGGCTCGATCCGCGTCTCGTGCCCTCGGCGCTTCATTTCTCCTGGGAGGTAAGCGTCGGCATCGTGCCGGTCTTTGCCTTCATCGCGGCGGGGCTGGTGCTGGTTTCCTTCATTTTTGCTGTGAACCTGATTGACGGACGCAATGGCATCCTCGGCGGTTACGCGCTTGTCTGGCTGACGCTGCTTCAGATTACGGCCGATGCCTTGCCGATCCACTATTACGGGATCGCGATGGTCTGCTGTGCGGCCTTCCTGGTCGCCAATCTGCGCGGCTTGGTTTTTGCGGGCGACAGCGGCGCTTACCTGATCGCCAGCTCGGTCGGCATCCTCGGCCTCTATGCACAGAATAGCGGGATCGTTGCGCTCGACCAACTGCTGCTGTGGTTCATTGTCCCGGTCTTCGATGCGGCCCGCGTGCTGGCGGTGCGCCTGCGCCGGGGGCAAAGCCCGTTCCGCGGCGGGCGTGATCATCTGCACCATGTGCTGTGGGACGATACGTCGCCGCGCTGGGCCTCGGCCCTCTACGCCAGTGCAACCCTGGTGCCCTCGACCCTCAGCGTGATCGCGCCAGGACTGACAAGCGTGTGGCTGGTCGCGGCGGTGGCGTGGCTGCTGGTCCTGTCGAACCTGCCGGTTTTTCTCGCTAAGCCGCGTACCGTGTAACATTAGAAGCCGCAACGGAACCGCCGATTGCGCTAATGCGCTCGGGGCGTACCTCGGCGGGCCACCACCGGCGTCTATCGCGGCTGCTTCATCTCTAAGAGCGCTTTTTTGGACGCCGCAATCGCCAAACAATGCGCTTATGATCACGCTATACTGCCTCGGTGAAAGTGGTTCTGATGAGCAAACTCGTCGAAAAAATTATTCGCAACGCTCGAATTGCTGCGTCACCCTACTTCTGGGGCTTCACTGCGCAACGGCGTATCCGCCACCCGGACAATCGCGCGAAGATGGCACGCTTTTTAGCGCGTCGGCGTCCACAGTCTGCCATTCGCCCCGGGTCTAACGCGACGGCGGGCCTCGATAGCTTGGTTCAGAATATGAACCAGCAGGGCTATCACATGCTGTCGGGTCTGGTCGAACCGCAGCAGGTTGCCGAGATGCGGGCCTATTTTTCCGAACAAAAGGCTTCCGATCCGTACCGTCCGACCTTTGGCCGATTCCTTCCCTTGACCGAAGCCCGGCCGGAAACCCATGTCGCATTCTTCGATCCTGAAACCGTGGTCAAGGCCCCTCATGCCGCCGCCCTGGCCAATCATCCCGTACTCCTGGCGGGGATGGAGGCGCTGTTGGGCTGCAAACCCAGTATTGGGTATATCGCTGCCTGGTGGTCGCTGCCGGGGGATGGAACGGCAGAACATGCCGAGCTGTTTCACCGCGATGTCGATGATTGGGCCTTTTATAAATTCTTTCTCTATCTCACCGATGTCGATGAGCGCAGTGGGCCGCACATCTATGTGCCTGGGTCACATAACCGCGCCTCGCACCTCGATATCCGACGCTATACGGATAGCGAAGCCCATGAGTTGGGGCCGGAAGTCCGCTTTACCGGCCCAGCGGGTAGCTGTTTCCTTGAAAATACCTACGGCATGCATCGGGGATTGCCACCGCTCGACCGGCCACGCCTGATCTTTCAGGTTACCTATTGCCTGATGGGGCTGCCCTATGCTCCGCCCGCGCCCGTTGCCCCGCTGCCGCAGGGATGCGATCCCTTCATCAATCGGTTCTATTTTAAGCCCTAATCGGACCAAACTTAGCGCTCGATCAACACGGCCAGTATCGCGGGCAAGGCGGCACTGGCCAACGCGGCCCCGGAGCGGGGTAAGCACATGCCGGATCGGTACAACAAGCCCCATTGCACGGTAACTCCTGCCGCCATAAGACCGATCCCAGCAAGTGCAATGCGGTGCGACGTGACCGGCACAAACAGCATGACCAGCTCGATGACGCCCCAGGCAAACAAACCCACCAACAGAAGCGTCGGCGCGGCCTTCATACCAAGCCCCTGACGACCAAGCGAATTTTCGAACAAGGCGAGCGCCGCCCAAAGCACGGTCTGCCCGGCAACAAGCCCGACCGTTAGGCGCGATAAATCAGGAAAATCCGGCGCAATGACCGGCGCAACCAGCGGCCACACCAGCATCACGAGACAGCCGAGCCCCGCTAATCCGATCAGAATTGCCGACAAAACCTTATCGCAGCGGTCGGCGGGCCAAATGTAGAAGTTGCGGAAATTCCAAGTCATCAAAAGCTGATAGACAATTAAGAGCAGCAGACAAAGGCGGGCGGCCAGGGCCAAAGCGCCAACATCGGCAAGCGATAGGAACCGCCCCGCCAGCAAGCGCGGTGCCGCCACGAAGGCCGCCAGCACAAGGCCAGTCGCCAATAGCGGCAGCCCTTCCCGCATAGCCTTGCGCCAATTAATCCAGAGGCCGGGGATGCGGAAACGATGCAAGGTGATTGCACCACCCATCACCAAGAGAAGGGCGATGGCCCACAACCCGTAGAGCGAGGCGGACATGTCGGGCGTGATCTGCAAAACCGTCAGCAGCCCCGCGCCAATCCCGATCAAAACCAGGGTGCCATTATCGACCCAAGTGGAGATGAACTTCTGCCCCTCGGCACGGGCCCAAAAGCTGAGATTATATTGCGCCCCATAAATCGCCGCGAATACTAAGGTGAGCGGGACAATCCACAATGGCGTCGCGACCGCCGCCGCCATGCTGGCCAGGACGAGGGGCGTCGCTGACAGTAAGAAGGCCAAGGCCAGCAGGTCAGTCACGCGCTCGTGCCCGAGCAGTAATCGTAAGCGCGCCGTTGCTTGGGGGACGCCCAACCCCACAGCATTGCCGAGCAATCCGGCAACCGATAGAGCCAGTTCAACCCCACCATAGAGATCGGCGCTCAATAACCGAGGCAGCAGTAAGACGCCTAAAAACGCCAGCCCCCTGGCCCCCCCGTAAGACGCGAGGAACAGCCCAACCGTGATAAGGCGGCGAAGGCGACCCACGCGGCTAATCAAGCGACAAGCGGCGGCCATCGGTGTAGCGATCGAACAACCCAGGTTCGATCTTATTCAACACCAGGCCGACAGCGCGGCTATGACTTTGCACGAGGCGGCGGACAGCGCGGGCGATCATATGCGTTTGCGTTTGCCGCCATTGGGCTACCAGCAGCGTGGCGTCGGCCTGCTGGGCAATCAACAGACTATCCGAGACGGCGGTTGCGGGCGGGCTATCGAGAATCACCAAATCATAATGGCGCCGAACTTCTTTCAACAAACCGGCGAACAAGCGCCCGCTCAGGAGTTCCTGGGCCTTTTGCGGCGCGGGTTCCGTCGGGATGTAATGGAGCCCGCTGGCCTGATCGGTCCTAATCGGCGAGGTTCCGGTCTGCCCGTGTATCAGCAGATCATCGAGACCATTGGTGCCGGGAACCTTAAGATTACGGGCCAAGGCCGGCGTCCGCAGGTCGCAGTCGATCAACAGCACGCGTGCCCCATCGAGGGCGGCAGAGCGGGCGAGACTAAGCGCCAGCAGGCTTTTCCCTTCGTTTGGAACCGCCGAGGTCATCAGGATAACTTTCGGCGGGCTGGTGATGCTAGAAACGGTCAAAGCCGCGCGGATCGACCGGATGGCTTCGGCGAACGGGCCACCGCGCTGGGTCAGGACCAGATCGGCCCGCCCGCCCGACCGCAACAGCGCCCCGGCGCGCGGCACAAGCCCAAGGCAGGCGATGCCGACCTCGCGCTCCAACTGTTCGGCTGACCGAGCCGTCCGGTCGATCGCATCCAGTATCACGGCCAGAACCACCGCGACCGCCGCCGCAATGATGGCGGCGATAACCAAAATCAGGCCCCGACGCGGCTGATCGGGATATTTTGGCGGCTGAGCGGGGGAGACCACGCGGGCAAAGGGATTAACGAAATTTTCTTGGGTCGCGCCTTCCTGAATCCGCGTCAGAAAAGCATCCAGCACCGCGCGATTCGCATCAACGTCCCGTTCCAGTTCCCGTAACCTGACTTCAGCGGGATTGGCTTGGGCGGCCTGCCGTTGCAGGGTTTCGAGACTGCTGCGTAACGACGCCTCGCGCGCCCGGGCGATATCCGCCTCTGCCCCGATGGCCTGGGCGATCTTGGCGATTTCGCTGTCAATCTTCCGCCGCAGATCCTCCCGCTCGGCCCGAACGGCGATCATCGTCGGGTGTTTTTCGCCATAACGGTCGGTCAGTTCGGCTTCGCGGCGGATCACCTGGGCTTCCTGTTCGCGCAGGCGACCGACCAGGGGCGAATTAAGCACTTCGCCTAAGCTGGCAATATTGCCGCTGCTGCGCCCCTGCTGGATTTGCCGGAAGCGCGCGTCTTTTTCCGCCCGCTCTGCCGAAGCGATAATCAATTGATTATTGAGATTAGCGATCTGCTGCTGCGAGACGCTGGCCCCGCGCAGTTCGGCCAGATTGTTCTTTTCGCGAAACTGCTGGACTGCAAGCTCCGACCGACGAACCTGCGTGCGCAACTCCTCCGCCCGCTCGTTCAACCACCCGTTGATGCGCTTGACCGTCTGGACCCGCTCCTCCTCCTGGCCGGACAGGTAGAGGCTGACCAAGCGATTCGCAACGGCCGAGGCTAGTGCAGGATCGACGGAGCGGAACTGCACCCGGATCACATAGGATCGGCCATCGGTCATCACCGATAGATTGCCGTTGAAGCGGTTAACGAGCTCGTCCATCTCCATCGGTGGCGACGGCGACGGGGCAAACCATCCTTGTATCGCGTCGGGCAACCCGAGCGTCCGCGCCATCCGCCCCAACGGCCCCAACTGATTGCGCGCATATTCTGGATGGTCGGCGATGTTCAAGGTCTGAATGACTTTTGCCGCCAGGGGCCAGGACTGCAGCACCTGCACTTCTGTGCGGACGATGGGGAAATCCAGCGTCACGCCGGTAATGAAGTTCGGAATTTCCTGCACATTGACGCGGCGGGTGTCCAGCGCCACCGTCGCTTCGGCGGTATAACCGCGCGGTTGGGCGATCACCCACAAAATGGCGAGCGCCACAATCGTTCCGAAAACGATCAGCATCACCAGAAAACGGCGGCGCAACAGACTGAACAGTCGCCCGACGTTAAACAGCTCGTTCTCCTCCTGCATCGGCGCAGGTGGCGGGAGGAGCGTCGCTGGGGGCGGGGCGGCGGGTTGCAGTTGTGTCATCCTGCCCCCGTCAGAAAAAACGTTCGGGAACACGGATGATATCGCCCGGCAGCACGGGCGTATCGTCGGTTGCCTCGAGTTCGGTCTTCTGACCGTTGACCAGTCGGGTCACGAGCAAGCGGCCCTGGCGCGCGCGCGGCGTATAGCCGCCCGCCAGCACGACCGCATTGACCATGCGCATGCCGTTCACATAGGCATAGCCGCCGGGTAGGCGCACCTCGCCATAAATGTAAAAAGGCCGATAGGTGAGAATGACCGCCGTCACCCGGGGATTCTTAAGATACCCCCCTGCCAGCGCTTTGGTGATCAGCGCTTCAAGTTCCATCAGCCGCAGGCCGCCCGCCTGGATCGTTCCGATCAACGGCAGGGCGAGTTGCCCGGTTCCATCGATATCGAAATCCCCCGATAGATCCGGTTCGTTGAAGACATGAACCCGAACTTTATCGCCCGGACCCAGGCGGTATTCGCCAATCCCAACCTCTGGCACCGGGGTTTGCCCAGCCGCGCCAAAGGCTTTCCCGAGGATCAGGGAAACCGGAAGCAAAGCAAGGCAGCGGCGCCGGGTGATCATTATCAGCTTTCAGGCCGGGGCGATCTTAGAAGCTGGACACAAAGCGAAGCACACCGATGTTCCGGTCAAAATTACTGTCGGGCAAGGTTCCATCCCGGCGGCTAAAGTTATATTCGGCCTGCGCCCTAAAATTTCGGTTAATAAACCAGGTCGCCCGCGCGCCAACCGACAGAATATCGGTTTGATCCGGGCTATGAACGTAATCAAGCGTACGGGTGGAGACATTTGCCCCGAGCAATAGATCGGACTGCAACTGATGCTCGATCCCGAACCAATAGGTGGTTCCGATGTAGGCGACCGACGGTCCAACCGCCGTCTCGCCCACCGCGCGCACTGCCTGCCCACGCAGCGAGGTCGCGCGCGTCACATTCCACAGCAGGCTTGCCCGGGCGGTCATCGCTGAAACCGAACCGAATTTCGCATCGTCGATATCACGCTCGGCATAACCGACCGCGACCTCGCCGGACCATAGCCCCCCCAGCGCAAAGGAAAAGCCGCTGTTAACGGTCGGCCCCGTTGAATTGCGACTGCTCAGCCCATTGCCCCTCGGGCGGTCATAGGTGCGGTTCTGCCAGCCGCCTTCTCCGAAGACCGAAAAATCTGGGCTAAGCGCATAGCTAACCCGCCCTAGCCCCCCCAGGGTGGCATAGCTGCGGTCGGCGCCGTCTATCGTCCGCCCGTTCACCCCGGTCCCCGACTGAAACTCATAGGAGCTACCACTGCCTTCCAGGCGAAAACTAAGATCACCCAGTTGCTGCTGGAAGGCGATGTTCCCCGCGGTCAGATCGAACGGGGTAGGCTCCCGCGTTCGCACCTCATTCTCGGGATCGCCCCGTAAATCATGGAAACGCTGCCGCTTCACCGCCCCCGTCAGAACGCTGCCGGTGGCGATATCGAGACCGCCGCCCAGGCTAACGCGGTAGTTCTCCACATTCTCACTTTTTTCCGACGCATAACGCTTCGCTTCCGCTGAAACGGCGGCTTGCAGCAGGTGACGCGACCAGTTGGATTGAAGTTCCGCTTCTGGCGTCAGTACACCAATGGCGCTGGCTTGCGAGTTCCGCGGGCGCGCATAAATATTATCGGAATATCCAATATCGGTCATGAGCCGCGGCGTGAGCGTAAAGCCGCCAAGGGTCATGCCGGGCGGGCTGAACTCGGGATAAGCCCGGGTCATCACGCCTGGCTGATCTTCGCCGGAGGGATCCCTCGGATCTTGTGGCGGCTGGTTCTCGATCAGGATTGGGCGATGATAACTCTGCGCGACGGCCATGCTGCTGATCGTCGCCAAAAGCACCGCGAGGGTGGACGGCAAAAGAGAACGATGTGGCGGGCGGCAGGGCGGAATCATGGCGGGCATCCACTGTCAGACAGTCCGACATACGTTTATCTGATTTTATAAAACTTTTCTATAACAAATTGACAAAGCGTGATTCTTTCTGGTTTATGCTGAATGACCTAGGGGGCCTAGCAGCCCCCAACCGACCATCGGTGATGCCGTTTGATCCGCAGTGGAGACACCGGAACGATGAGCTTTGAGGTCAAGCCTGTTCCAATCCGCTTGTCGGGGCGCTTTCTCCGCCGCCTCGAGCCCGTGCGCGTGGCGGTGATGGGGCTGTTGACCTATTTGTTGCTGGTTGCGGTTGCGCCCCTGCGGTCAACGGTCACGGACCCATCGGTCATGGCGATTGTTTATGCTGCTCTGGGGTACCTTGGCCTTGCGGTCGGGGCACTCCTCTACCATACACTCTTCCCTCAGAAAGCCGCGCCCACGCTGCTGCTGTCCGCGCCGCTTCCAAAACGCTTGTTCTTAATCGCCCTCGGCCTATCGAGCCTGGGCGTCGCCATGCGCATCATCGACCGGCTAGTGCTGCGCAGTGTGCCTATTGGTGAGGATTTCGCCTCTGTTCGCGCCCAATTGGAAGCGACCAGCGCCTCGCCGCTCTCGGCCGCCAGCGCGATTATCTATCCAATTTGCTTTGGCATTATCTTTTTTTATTTTTGTTTGCGAAAAGAAGACCGTAGCAGAACGCTAGGCATCATCTCGACAATCGTCTTTCTATACCCATCCCTTGAAGCAAATTTATCGGGCACGCGGTCTCAAATGATTGTCAGCCTTGGCTTCATACTATTGACCCGCTCAATTCTCGTAGATAATTTGAAGTGGTTACGGAATCCGATTGCTTTAACTGTTGGATTTTTTCTTTTAATGAATCTATTCTTCTTAATATTTGAATTACGGCTTGAAGGTATGGGGATGGATTTTTATACATCCAGCCAAACCTCTGGTTACGCTTTCACCGTGCCTCCAAATAATTTTGCAACCTATTATCTTATTGAGAACCGAGGCTTTTTAAGCTCTCTCATGGGAATAATTGTACATATAACACAGTATTATTGCCATTCCGGATACGAATATTTATATATTTTCGATAAATTACCGAACAAACCATTATGGGGCGCTTATAATTTCTTTCATATTTATAAATTTATCGGCATGGTGATTGGCGATACTTCTGTTAACGAGCTAATTGCCAACCTCGATATTCGAGTCGGCATTTTCGCGACATTCTTTGTCCCACTTTTCCTTGACTACCATTGGGGGGGACCCGTTTTTATGATTTTTGGCGGTTTTATTTTGTCACTTTTGTGGCGTGCCACCGCTCGGCAACCGACGGCGTGGTTTCCCCTAACCGCCTACATGAGCATCGTACTGTTCCTCATACCGGTAACGAGTTTTATTTTTACGGCCCAGGGGCTTTACATCATCGTCTCGTTGCTGACGATGGGGGTTTTGATCCATCGTCTTGACGCCAGCGGGCGCCGCCTCACTGCAACGATGCGTAAAGGCTGACCATCCGCTCCGCCGCCGCGCGAGCGCTATAAATATCAACCGCACGCTGCCGCCCCGCCGCGCCGAAAGTAGCGCGCAACGCAGGGTCATTCCACAGGCGGTACAGCGCCTGTGTCAGAGCCGCTTGGTCGGCGGGGGGAACAGTCAGCCCGGTCAGCCCATCCAAACTCACCTCCGGCACCCCCGTCGGCAAACGGGTATTGATAACCGGCAGCCCTGCGGCCATTGCCTCGACTTGCACTAAGGCAAAGGTTTCCGAACGGTGGGTAGAGGATAGCACAAAAAACTCGGCCGCCGCATAATGGGCCGCCAGCTCGGCAGCCGAAACCCCGCCGCCCAGTGTAACCCGGTCCCGAAGACCAAGATCATTGATCATCCCTTGCAGATCGGCCTGTAGCGGACCATCCCCCAGGATAACCAACCGCAGATCGGGGACATCGACCGCCGCCCGAATCAGAACGTCGAAGCCCTTATAGTACACGAGCCGCCCGACGGCTAAGGCAAAGCGCCCACCGCGCGCCGCCTGGGTTGCGGCTTTCGCTGGCTCATCGGCCGCGGCGGCCAGAAACTCGTCGACGACCCGCCCGAAAGGAATAACGCGGATTTTATCCCGATAGGGGGGCAAGAAAGTGGAGTCGCGACGAATAAACTCGGCTGAACAATGGATGGCGGCAGCCCGGCGACACAGCGCATGCGCCAGCGGCGTCACCAGATGCTTTAAGAACTTCTGCCGCACGATATCGCTATGCCAAGTCACCACCAGCGGCGCCTTCGGCGGCCAGAGTGCGATCAAAAGATCAACAAACGGATTGGGCGCATGCACATGAACAACATCGGCCCAGTGCCGCCAGCGCCGGTAGAGGCGGGTATAGGCCCGCGAGAGTGCCATTGTGCCCACGGCAAACCGATAGGGTGCCCGTAAAACGGTAACCCCCGGGACCGGAGTCCGCGGGGCCGTATCGCCATCGTCGGCATGGACGAGCACAATCACCTCATGCCCCAGCGCGGCTGCGCCTTCGGCCATACTGGCGACAACGGTTTCCATACCGCCAAATGCGGGCGGATAAAATTTGGCGACGTGCAGAATGCGCATGTAGAGCAGTTTACCGTGCGGCTAGCCTGCAACCAAAATAAAACCGCCGCCTTCATGGAAAGGCGGCGGCTTAAACGTTAGCAGTCGTTATGACGGCTTACGCGGTCTTAACGAGGTTGGTCACCGGCGTGAACCCGCGAACGCCCTTGGTAGCGGTACCGAGAGCATAATTTCCGTTGTACACCTGCACGGCTAACTGAGCCGACTTCTGGCTGGTCGGGTTCTTTTCAACCGCCGTCAGAACGTCGTTCTTATCGCGCGTCACCAGCAGGGGGCGCGTGCTGCCCTTATTATTGTAAACCTGAAGCATACCAGCGATGCCGTCGACCGTCGCGCCCGCCGTCGTCGGGCGACCAACCGCCTGGATACGACGATTGGCAACGTCGAGCGTCACGGTCGGACCGTTCGTGCGATCACTGACGGCCTGAAGCGTCAGAACGCCATTGGCCAGCAGATAGTTCGGCCCGGTTTGGCGTGCGGATTGAGCGTTCTGCGTCCCGGCAGCGATCTGCTCGGTAATCGTCGCGCCTTTAACGCTGAAGTTCGGTGCCGACAACTTGCCTTTGCTATTGGTCGAGGTCGAAACCCCAACGCTGTAGGCCTGAACATCAATAGTGCCATTAGCCCGCAGACCAATATTGCTGGTCGTATTGGTGCTGTTGGACCGGTTCAGAACCTGTTGCGCCGGGTTAGCCGTATCGGCCTTCACAACGAAGCTGGTCGTCCGCTCGGTCGCACCGCCGCCCAACGTACCGTCCGACTTCAGCCAGCTTGCCTGGCTGTAGAGGGTCGTGCTGCCGCTGGTCACGGTCGTCCCGACACCCTTGAAGGTCGAAGAACGATCCGTGGTCGAGGCCGTATCCACCGTACCGTCATTGCGGCTGACGACGTTCGAGCTTAGCGCCTTCTCCGTAATCGTCACATTGCCGACGGTCGGGTTGGTCCCGCCGCTGGTATCGGTCGTCGTGATGTTTGTGCTGACCCGACGAGTCGAGACCACCGTCTGCCCATTGCTATTGCTCGCGGCCACGACGTCATCGACACGGCTGACCTTCAGCGTGCCGGTAGCCTTATCAACAACCGAGGTTTCGCTAGCTTCGCTCTGCGTCGTGCCAATCACCTCGCCTGCCGCGTTCTTAACAACCGAGGTCAGAACTTCGCGCAACGATTTCTGGACGTTCCCATCCTTATTGGTGCTGTAAACGATCACGCGGTTGCGCTGTTCGTAGGTCGTATTGCTATCGGCAGAGTTCGTAATAACCGCCGAGATCGTGAAGCTCTGGGTCAGCGTGCCTTTGGCCGCGTCGGCCGTGGACACCGCTTCGGTGGTTTCACGGCGCACGGTGTCGGCAATCGCCGTTCCGCTCTTCTGATACCCGCTGCTTTCGCGGATAACAGTTTCGCTAAAGCTGCGCTGAACGCCAATCCCATTATTGTTCTTCGCTGCAGTCCCTTGGACCGTGCGCGACAGAATAGTGGTTTCAGTGCTGCGCTGTGTACCGTTTTCCAGCGTGCGCGTCTGGTTAGTCGTCGTCGGCGCGGCCTGCGTGTAGCTAGCCGTAGCACCGATGGCGTTCAGCACCTTGGCGCTAGTATTATCTTTAATGCCCTGTACCGTTCCCTTGAACCGGGCATCGGCACCATACATGAGCAGCAACGAGTCGGCACGGTCGGCAAGCGACACGGTATCGTTCAGCGCGGTTGCCTGGCCCAGAGTGTTGCTGGCTTCTGCTGTATTGACCGGCGCGCTGGACTTAGGAGCCGTGCCCAAACCCTTACGGACGGCGGCTTCGGCAGCACCGATGTACTTGTCGATCGACCCCAGGACCGGCGAAATATCAGCCATTTTCAACTCCATCCGGCGCCCTGCCGGGTTAACATCGGTGCAAGCGGCCTTCTGCCAGCCCGCTCTTTCATACCTGCACGTTAATGCAATGCTCTTAACAGTTAGTTAAAATTCTTCACGATTTCGAGAGAAGACTTCTTCAAATTTCGGGATGAGCCCCGCAAGCGGCGCATGCCTTACGCTGCTTGATCTGCCTGGCACGCTATGCTTCGGGAGGCAGGGAGGGATGAGCCGTTTTTAAAAAATCTAGCAAACCCAAGGCGGTAGCGTCCAAAGCGCTTGAGTCGACCCGCCCCTGCTGCACCTCGCGGGCCAGCCGGTCGGGGAAGCCTTCGAAGGTGATGGCATGGACACGTGCCAGAAAACTGCGGCATTCCGCCTCGTGCCGGGCCTGGGATATTTCCGACAAGGGCGTTAACAAACGCTGGATCGGCCAGCTTAACGGATCGGGGAAATCGGCCGCCGAAATCCGCATTAACGGGTCGAAGAACAGCGGCATAAGCGCCACCGCCGGTCGGCCCATCAGCGCCGCCTCGTACCCAACCGTGCCGGTGATCGTGACCACGAGATCGGCGCGTTTTAATAAATCGAAGGTGCTGGCCGCCGGATCGATCAGCCGAACATTGGGCAAAGCGCCGATCTGCCGCAGCCACCCGGGGGAGCGGTCACCGAGCCAATCGGGGTGTTCCTTCACCCAAAGTTCGTGGCTGGCGGGCAGCAGCCGGGACAATCGTTCGATCAGATGGGCTTGATCGGCGTGGGGCGCCCCCAATACATCGACCGAGGCTTCCGGCGCATGGTGCAAACAAAACAGCACGAAACGCCCACTGGCGGGCGGCGGTTCGAAGGGCGGCGACAGGCGCAGCCGGGCGGCATTCCACGCCAAACGCAGCCGGTCGATCACCGCATCGCGCATCGGTCGAACGGTAATATCATCCCCCGCTTCGGCCTGGGGGCGCAGGCGGCGGCGTAACTCATCCCACCAATAGCGGCGAAAGCTCATCGCTGACGGATGGCTGGCCGCATAAAAAGGCCGCGCCGGGCGGTTTCGCCAGGTCGCCAGAAACTCCGCCGCCCAAGCGTCGTCCGCCTCGCCCGGGGCGCGCCAATGCACAAGGCGGTGGGTGATCGGCTCGAAGATACCCCAGCGTTCAGATGGGATACGCACCGTACTGTAAAAATATGCGCCCCGGCCCTGACTGCGGGCGATCAGCGCCGTCAGCATTTCCCAGGCCCACGTCTGCTCCCCGAAGCAGGCGACGACATTCTGATCACGCAGAAAACAGTCGATCGCCTGACCGTAGGCGGCCAGAACCCGCCAGGCTCGATCTCTCGGCCACATTTTCATCAGCCGGTCCATGCGGATCAGCGCGGCGGCGCGCGGGCGGTCTTCTTGCTCCCAGGCGGCTAAAATCGCCTTGGCCATCTCAAGCGGTAGGGATTGGGCGCTGTCGGTCAGCGTATAAAGCGGCAGGCGGCGGTCGTCCGGCACGCCCTGGTCGGCCAACCAGCGATCCCAACGCTTACCCGGCACCAGCCAGACGCAGCGATAGCCCGCCGCCTCCAGCCGATCCGCCAGATGCTTTTGCACGGGAGTCAGGGTCTGGTTCGACAGGAAAGCAATGGTTTGTGGGGGCATGCCGTTCGTCATGATGCTCCGCCCTTTCGTTCGCGGTGCTGAATGTCGGGGCGGACCTTATACCGACGCAATCGGCAGAGCGATGAATTCTTCTTAAGCAGGCGGCGCCAGCGGTGGATCGCAGATTACCCGATTCCGCCCCTGATTCTTCGCGGCATAAAGCGCCCGGTCGGCCCGGTCGATGATCGTATCGGCTTCTTCCCCAATCCGGGCGGCGGTAATCCCTGCCGAGAGGGTAATGCGCCCCAGTGGCTGGGCTGTACTGCGGTTCACCACTTCGCGCGTCGCCACATCGCGGCGGATCGCCTCGCACAGCTCGAAGACTTTGGCGACGGGCAAGTCGCGGATCAGCAAAGCGAATTCCTCGCCGCCGAACCGATAGGCGCGCCCCAGCTTTTCCACGCGGCGCGCGAGGCCCTGGGCCACTAACCGCAGCACCTGATCGCCCATGACGTGACCGTGCTGATCGTTGAAATTCTTGAAAAAGTCGATATCGGCCAGCACGAGGCAGAAGCGCCCATCGGCGCTGCGCAACAGGGCAGATAGATCCTGTTCGAAGCGGCGGCGGTTGGGCAGATGGGTCAACGCATCGGTTTCGGCCGCGATCCGCGCTTCCGACAGATTGGCCTGCGCCCGCCCGAGTTCGGTCTGCGTACCCGCCAACTCCTCCCGCAGCGCCTTGAGCCGCGCCGAGAGACCGTCGAGCTGCTCGCGCAAGGCCGTATTTTCACCGATGACCTTATCGGTTTCTTCGGTCAGCAGTCGGATGGCCGATTTCAGGCTGGACGGCGTATCGATGTGGGTGGGCTGCAAGCCCGCCAGGGTTTCCGCATAGCCGGAATTTGCCTTATCGGCTTGGCTGAGCGCGGCGCTGGCCGCTTCCATAATATCGCCTGCCTCCCCGGACACCCGGTAGACCAGCGATAACGACGACGGGCGCGTCTCGGCAGGCTTCGCCTCGGGCGTCGGGGCGGGGGCAGGCCCATCGCCGCCCGCCTTAATGCCATTGGGGAAAAACCGCGCTTGAATGGAATCCAGCGCCCCGGGTTGGGCCAGCATACCCGCCTGCGCCAGTTCGGCCATCGCTTCCGGCAACCCTTCCACCGTCCCGCCGGTGGCATGATACCACAGCGCGTAATTTTCCGGGGTCGGCGGCGCGCCGGTCAGGATCAACCGATCCCAGGCCATGCGGCCAATATCCCAAAGTCGCTTGCTGACTTTTTGCACGGTGGCGTTCCAAGTCCTCATCTTTTACGTGAGGATAGGCGGACAACGTTAATTTTTCCACACGAATGCAGGCGGGGACGAAAATATGTCGGCCTGCGGAAAAGGTTGCCAGGCGGCGGGCGGGCGCTACACTCCGATCTATGGCATCCCATAAAATCATCAATCTCGCCCTTCAGGGCGGCGGATCGCACGGCGCTTTCACCTGGGGGGTCTGCGACCGGCTTCTAGAAGATGAGCGCCTTGAAATCGAAGGCATCGTCGGCACCTCGGCCGGGGCAATGAATGCCGCCGTGCTCGCCGATGGCTATGCCGCAGACGGCCGGGACGGCGCGCGCGCCGCCCTTCGAAACTTCTGGACCCAGGTCGGCGAAAGCGGGCGCTACAGCCCCTTGCAGCGCTCGATCTGGGAGGCGATGCGCGGCGGCTGGCGGGTCGATGATTCGCCGGGCTTCTTTTGGTTCGACCTTTGGACTCGGCTGTTTTCGCCCTACCAGTGGAACCCAAGCAATTATAACCCGCTGCGCGACGTGCTGCAAAAATCGGTCGATTTCGACCGGTTGCGCACGGTCGGCGGGATCAAGCTGTTTATCTGCGCCACCAATGTGCGCAGCGGCAAAGTTCGGGTCTTTGAAAAGCATGAGGTGACCTGCGAGGCGCTGATGGCGTCGGCCTGCCTGCCGTTTCTGTTCAAGGCCGTGCAGATCGACGGCGAGGCCTATTGGGACGGCGGCTATATGGGCAACCCCGCCATCTTTCCGCTGATCTATAATTGCACCAGTTCCGATGTGGTGTTGGTGCAGATCAACCCGATGTACCGGGAGGATATCCCGACGACGGGCCGCGACATCATCGACCGGGTGGGGGAGATCAGCTTCAACTCCTCGCTGATGCGCGAGATGCGGGCGATCCATTTCGTCTCCCGGCTGATCGACGGCGGCCACTTGGCGCCGGAGCAGTATAAACAGCTCAATATGCATATGATCGCCTCGGAACAGGAACTGGCGGCCCTTGGCGCCTCCAGCAAACTCTCGTCGGAACCGGCGTTTCTGGAGCATCTTTTCACCATCGGCCGCGCCACCGCCGACCGTTGGCTCGCGGCGCATTTCGACGATCTCAACCATCGCTCCACCCTCGATCTGGCGAAGACCTTCTTCTAATGACCGATGCCCCGATGCTGGCCTTCGATGCCGACGATACCCTGTGGCATAATGAGAGTTTCTTTGCGCTGACGGAAGAAGCCTTCGGCCAGTTACTCGCCCCCTATGCCGACCCGGAGGCGCTGAAGGAGCGGTTAACCCAAACCGAGCGCCGCAATCTTGGCGTCTTCGGCTACGGGGTGAAGGGCTATACGCTGTCGATGATCGAAACCGCCATCGAGGTGACGGAAGGCGCCGTCCCCGCCAGCGTGCTGCAAGCCTTGCTCGATCTCGGGAAGGAGATGATGGCCCATCCGGTCACCCTGCTCGACGGGGTGGGGGATGTTCTGGAGGATCTGGCCCGCCACTATCCGCTGATGCTGATCACCAAGGGCGATTTGTTCCATCAGGAAGATAAGGTCGCCCGTTCCGGCCTCGCCGATCTGTTTTCGGCAGTGGAGATTGTCAGCGAGAAGGATGTGCCGACCTATGCCCGCGTTTTTGGCCGCCACGGAGTTGCGCCCGACCGGCTGGCGATGATCGGCAATTCACTGAAGTCGGACGTGCTGCCGATCCTAGAGGTTGGCGGCTGGGGGGTGCATATCCCCTATCACCTAACCTGGGCGCATGAGGCCGCCCCAGAACCGCTCGGCCATCCGCGCTATGTGCGCCTTGCGGATATTCGCGACGTGCCCGACTGGGTGGGGGCGCAGTTTCCGCTATAGGGCATCGTGAAAGATGATGCCCAGCGTCAGCCGTTCGCCGCGCGTGACCGTGGCGACACCGTGTTTCATCTGCACCCGATAGGGGCCGCGCGCACCCTGCACCGGGCGGTCGCGCACGGCAAAGGCCAGCGCTTCCCCTTGGGCAAGCGAGAAAACCTCGGCGCGCGACTGCCGGCGCGGGCGCTGTTCGACCAGCACGAAGGCGCCGCCGTCATAATCCGCCGGGTCCGACAGGGCGATGACCACCTGGATTGGAAAGCTGATTGCGCCGTAGAGATCCTGGTGCAGACAATTATAGTCCCCCGTCCGGTAGCGCAGCAGCAGCGGCGTCGGGCGGGTCTGCCCTGCCGCGTGGCAGCATGCCGTGAACTCGATAAGGGTCGGCGGATAGGTGGCCTCCCCCACGCGCGCCGCCCAGTCATTCGCCACCGGGACCAGCGCGGCATAGAGCGTCTCGCGCAGACGGGCCACGATCTCCGGCAGCGGATCGGCGAAATATTGATACTCCCCCTGGCCGAAGCCGTGGCGGGCCATGACCACTCGACTGCGGAACCGGTCCGGCTGATCATAAAGCGCGCGCAGGGCTAAACACTCGTCAGCGGACAGCAGGCGCCCCAACCGGGCGGCCCCGTCGCGCGTTAGGCTGTCGCGGTCGGCGGGAAGCAGTTCAGTCATGCCGGATATCCTCTTGGTTTGCACCGGCACCCATCCCATCATGCCCGCACCGGCAGCGCTGCCCACTTCTTGCGCTGTCGTTCACACGGGAAGGAAACGTGGCGATGACCCGGCTGAGCGTTAATCTCAATAAGGTCTGTCTGGTGCGCAACTCACGCGGCGGCAACCACCCCGATCCGCTGGCGATTGCGCGGATTTGCCTGGATGCCGGGGCGGCGGGCCTGACCCTGCACCCGCGTGCCGATGCACGCCATGCCCGGCTGGACGATGTGATTGCCTTCATGACCCTGCCGGAAGTGGCAAGCGGCGCGGCGGAATTGAACGTCGAGGGCGACCTGCGGCCCGAACTGATGCGCTGTGCGTTGGAAGCGGGGGCGCATCAGTTTACCGTCGTGCCGGTCACGCCGGGCGAAGTCACCTCCTCGCGCGGCTGGCGGGCCTATGACGATCACGAGGCGCTGGCGGCGGCGGTGCGCTTTTTCAATGGCCAGATGCGGGTTTCGGTGTTTTGCGACGCGACGAAAACCTCCGTCGCCTATGCCGCCCGCGCCGGGGCCGATGCGGTGGAATTCTATACCGGCGCCTTTGCCCAGGCCTATGGCACCCCGGACGGCGAGGCGCTACTGGAAGACCTGGGCGTCGCCGCCGATTATGCGCGCGAACTCGGCCTGCGCATCCACGCCGGGCATGATCTCGATACCGTCAACCTGCCCGCCTGCCTCGCCCGCCTGCGCCCGGACGAAGTGTCGATCGGCCATGCCATTATGGCGGAAGCGCTGGTCGATGGGTTTGAGGCGGTGGTGAAGCGCTATCTGGCGGTGACGGCTGGTTAGCTCAACTGCTCGAATGATCTCTCAATTGGGCCAGCCGTTTCTGGATAATTTTGGCTGCCTCCGAACTACCCTGACCAGCCGCTTTTAACTCGTCTAAAGCTGCTGTCAGGGTGGTGATTTCTTGTTTGGCCGCCTTTTCTTTTTGCGTCGGAAATTTTGTTTTTTGGATTAAGGTCACCGCGAATAAAATTCCAAAAATGATAAAAGATAACTTGTCGGTCGAAATATAATTCACCAAAGGTGCAATTATCTCACGAACTGGCGTAAACGCTCCCCAATTCGATATTTTGATGAACCCCGATAGAGGTATCCACAAAAACAGAAAAATAAAGAGCACCGAACGGATCACAACGAGAATGCGGGCGACACGCTCATTCAAGTCATTTGCAGTTGTTTCAACGCTGCCGAGCATGGTGACCTCCCGTGGGGCTGGCTAGTTGTCCAGACTCCAAATTAAACATCGGATTATCCTGCCCTTCTTCCGTCACTTTTTCCAGCCAAGGTAGCGCTCTGGTCTTCCCACCTGGCCCCTTGCGTTGTCATACGTCGATCCGGCATAAAGAACCCATGTCTAAGCTTCTGAAATCCCTCCCGGCCCGCCTCGCTACAGGGGCGCTGATCCTCCCCTTCCTGCTGCCGCTGCCCGTGCAGGCGCAAAGCAAGGATGAGATTGAGGAAGCGCAGAAGATTCTGATGCTGATGGGCCATTTCACCCGCCGCCCGACCGGGGAAATGACGCCGCCGACCGTCGAAGGGCTGCAAAAATTCCAGGCGCAGGCAAAGCTGCCGGTGACCGGCAAGCTCGATGCCGCGACGCTGAACGCCCTGCGCCAAACGCGCGATACGAAGTTCAGCAGCGCGCTCAGCCTTGAAAGCGCCCAGAAGCGCCAGCAGCAGGCTGCCGCCGCGGCAGCCGCCCCGCCGCCGAAAGTGGCCGCCGCGCCGCAGGCTTCCGTCTCCGGCCAAAGCCTCGGCGGGTCACAGAGCGTGATTACCGGCTATGGTCAGCGGGGCAGTATCGAGGCCCCCTCGGTGACCGGCGGCACCCCTTCGCGTGCCGCCCCCCCTTTGCCCAGCGCCCCGCACGCCAGCGGCCAGCACAGCAGCTCCGCGCCGATTCTGCCGCCCGGCATCAGCAACCGCCCGCCCGTCTCGCAGCGGACGCAAACCGGGCCGGGCGTGGCAGCCGTCCCGCAGGAAGAGGTGCAGATCACCCGAACGATCACCACGCCGCCGCCCGCCCTGCCAAAACCCGCTGACGAGCAAAGCGTTTTCAGCTTCTGGCCGTGGTTGACCGTGCCGGGGATCGTCGGGATTTTTGGCTGGATCATTTGGCAAGCGGGGTTCGCCCGCCCGCGCGGCCCGAACCCATTTCTGGCGCCCGCGCCGCGCCCGGATCGGCCCGCGTAAACCAAAGGGCTGTGCCGGGATAACCCCGACACAGCCTTTCGTCTTAGAGCGCAACCAGTTCCAGCGAGCCAATCTGCGGCGCAGTACCATCCTTCGGCTTACCCGACGGAACCAGCGTCACCGTCAGCTCGTCGCTACGATTTTCCGATGCCAGCTTATCCAGCACCGGCGTGACATAGAGGTTCTGAGACACGGCACCCGGCCCGTGACCGTGACCCGCCGACAAGGCGAAGAAACCGACCGAGCCGACGAAATAATCTTCAGTCGGCGGCGCCCCCTGCGGCAGCCCCAGGTAAACATCGTAGACAATCCCTGGCCCACCGTGGCTGGTGATATTGCCAATCGACAGAAAGACCGCCCGTTCGCTGTTCGGCTTGGCGGCGGCCAGCAGACTGCTACGGCTTTCGACCGGCTTGACGGTGGTGACCACCGGCTTATCGGCGAGGGTAATGGCGGCACCGACCGTATCGGCCTTCGCCAGCACGGCCCCGCTCGGCACCATGCTGGGCGTGGCGGAGAGCAGCGCCGAACCAGACGCGGCCCGGCCCGGGGGCAACAGATAGGCATCGTAAGAAATGCCCAGGTTATTGAGGTTCAGAACGCTGGCAATGGTCGGCGTGACCCGCTGCCCGCGCCCGTTGACGAAGGTATATTGCGTGCGGCCCCAGTCCGAATCGCCCGAGGGATTTTGATTGCCGAGGCGGTTCCAGCTCGCCCACACGCGATCAATATTGCAATGGTGAATCCAGAACACTGGATCGCCCGCCGCCGTCGGCACCGACCCCATACCGTTGCCATTGCCGGTATAATCATGAACGCGGCCGTGCAAGCCGTTATCCAGCGTATTGCAGAAACCCTTCGAGCCACCATAGGTGCGGATCAACATAGAGTCGGTATTGAGCGCCGACGAGGGGCGGCCCGTGGTGATCGGCTTGCCTTCGTTGGAATAGCTATTGCGCTGCGACCGATAGAGTGCGCGGTACAGCGCATCGTTCGGGCGCAGAAACTCCGGCGGCAGCGCCTGATAGCTGGGATTGGTATAATCCCAATAGGGCAGGGTAAAGGAAGGCTGGTTCGAAATGACACGGATAATGTCTTCGAGATAATTCACATACATCCGGTGCCAGGGCAGGAAATTATCGATGAGATATTGCCCGCTGCTGGTCGGATAATGCGGCTGACAGGTGCCCCACATGGCCAGCGCCAGTTGCGCATTCGGCGAGGTTGTTTCGCCGTAGACCCTGCGCACCATCGCCGGGATATCTTGGATCGAAGTCTGACCCGGAAAAGAATGCGTATACCATTGGAACGTCCAGGAGCGCGGGTCGCGCTGATCCAGCCGCATCATCTTGCCGACTGCATCGGCATAGATCGCCAGCATGCGCCGCCCCTGGGTGCTGGTAGCGGAATAGCGCACAATCGGCATTTGCGCGGCGGCGCGGGGAGCGGTTAGATCGAGAAGGCCGAGCGCGGCGGCGGCGCTCCCCCCAGCGAGAACGGAACGGCGGGATAGGCGCATAGATACCTCCACTGGTTGTGCTCAGCGGATGATATTCTCATATGTCGATGAATACAATTTATGGATTTATATTTATGGTTTTGAGCAACCAAAACGCTAATTCGGTAGAATTTCCAGTCCCAGTCGGTCGATGACCACCCGTCCTTCGGCCCCAGCGGCATCGCCGGGACCGGGGACCAACCGCAGAGCGGGATACGCGCCGAGCGGCAGACCGGTGACATCAAAAACCAGCGTTCGCCCTTGTGCCGCCGGTAGGGTTTCGGGTGCAGGCAAGCCGAATAGGCTCAGCGTGCCGATAAATTGCCCCGGCCCAGCGGCAGAATCGCTCAGCCAAAAAAGATCGTAAAGCGCCGGTTGCGCCACCGACCGCCGCACCCCCTCGAGCACTAAAACCCGCCGCGCTGCGCTGCCCGGCGCGAGGGAAAGCGGCGGCAAAGGCAAGATAACCGGCGCCCCGGTCAAGACAATCGGCACCCCGCCTTGGGCCTCGGCCCGGCTGAACGCTAGCCCGAAGGCCAGGACAGCGGCGATCCCGCCGCAAAACCATCGTGATACAGACGGCATGGCCCGCTCCGCGATTGATATCTCGATATGTTGTCCGCCCCAGTAGCGATGACAAGAGGGGGACGCATGCCTGAAAAGCGGGCACATGCCGTTTTGGGGCTTTACCCGCCCCCGACCATCTGGTCAGCTAAACGCAATTTTAGAGAGAGGCTGGCCCGACATCGCCCGCCGCCGCTGACCGATGGACCTAATATTATGCCGCTCGATACCGCCGCGAAAACCACCGCCGGGTCTTTCAAATCCTCTGCCTGCCCGCATGATTGCCCCGCCACCTGCGCCCTTGAGGTGGAAGTGCTGCCGGATAACCGCGTCGGGCGTTTTCGCGGCGCGTCGGACAATCCCTATACCGCCGGGGTTTTATGCGCCAAGGTCGGGCGCTATGCTGACCGAGTGCATCACCCCGACCGTGTGACCCAGCCCCTGCGCCGCAGCGGGCCGAAGGGCAGCGGCCAGTTCACGCCGATTTCCTGGGACGAAGCGCTCGACGAAATCGCCGCGCGCTTCAAGAGCATCGCCGACACCTATGGGGCCGAAGCGATTTGGCCCTATTATTATGCCGGGACGATGGGCCAAGTGCAGCGCGACGGCATCAACCGCCTGCGCCACGCCTTGGGCTATTCCGATCAAAAGCGGACGATCTGCACCGCCCTCGCCCGTTCCGGCTGGGTGGCGGGCACCGGCTTCGAGCGCGGCACGAGCGCGATGGAAATGCTGGGCAGCGAAGTCATCGTCATTTGGGGCGGGAACCCCGTTACCACCCACGTCCATATCGCCGGGTTGATGAGCAAGGCGCGCAAGCAAAACGGCGCCAAAATCGTCGTGATCGACCCCTACCGCTCTCCGACGGCCGAACTGGCCGATGTGCATCTGACGCCGCTGCCGGGCACCGATGGGGCGTTGGCCTGCGCGATCATGCATGTCGCCTTCCGCGACGGGCGGGCCGACCGTGCCTATCTGGCAGCTCATACCAAGGACTGGCAGGCCCTGGAAGCCCATCTGGCCGATAAAACCCCCGCCTGGGCCGCCGCGATCACCGGGTTGACCGTCGCACAGATCGAAGATTTCGCCGCGCTGTATACCGGCACGCAGAAAAGCTATCTGCTGCTGGGGTACGGCTTCAGCCGGGTGCGCAATGGCACGCTGAACGTCCATTCCGTCGCCAGCCTGCCCGCCGTGACCGGCGCGTGGCAGGTGCCGGGCGGCGGGGCTTTCTGGTCCTACGGTGGGCCGCTCTATAAGCTCGATAAGCGCTTGATCGACGGCACCCCCTTCCGCCGTAAAGATGTGCGGGTGATGGACATGAGCCGTATCGGCGCCGCCCTGACCGGGCATCTGACCGGTGACCGGTCAGAGCTGCAAGACGGGCCACCGGTGATGGCGCTGCTGATCCAGAATACCAATCCGATGGTGGTGGCGCCGAACAGCGCGCTGGTAGCGCAGGGCTTCGCGCGTGAGGATCTGTTTACCGTCGTCCACGAACAGTTCATGACCGATACCGCCAAAATGGCCGATATCGTGCTGCCCGCCACCATGTTCGTCGAGCATGACGATCTCTACACCGCAGGCGGGCACGGGCATTTGCAGGTGGGGATGCGCCTGATCGACCCGCCGGGCGACTGCCGCTCCAACCACGACCTGATCGAAGCCCTGGCCGCGCGCCTTGGTGTTGCCGATAAGCCGGGGTTTGGTCTCACGGCGCGGGAGCTGATCGACCGCACGCTGCAGGCGTCCAATTACCCTAGCATTGAAACCTTCATCGCCGACCGTTGGGTTGATTGCACCCCGACCTCGGACGAGGGGCGGTTCCAGAACGGCTTCGGCACGCCCGATGGCAAGTTCCATTTCGCCCCCGATTGGACCAGCGTTGGTATCGACGATCCCAGCCTGCCGCGCCTGCCGGATCATTGGGACGTGATTGCCGCGCGCGATGAAACCCATCCCTTCAAGCTGATCGCCCCGCCCGCGCGCCAGTTCTTGAACTCTAGCTTTTCCGATGTCGGCGCGTCGCGGGTGCGCGAAGGCACGCCGACCCTGCTGATCCACCCGGACACGGCCGCCGCGCACGGCATCACCGCCGGGGATACGGTGACCGTCGGCAATCCGCAGGGTTCTGTCACCCTAACCGCAGCCCTGCGCGACGGGATGAACCCGGCGCTGCTCGTCGCTGAAGGGTTGTGGCGAAATAATGATTTTCCCGAAGGGATCGGAATCAATACACTAGTGTCGGATGTCAGTCCGGCGCCTGCGGGCGGTGCGGTATTTCACGATACCGCCGTCTGGCTGAAGTCCCAGGGGCGCCGCTAAGAAGCGCAATTTTTAACGACATTCAAGGCATTCTGCGCTAAGAGAGTCGCATGGCAGGAAACCGGGACAGTATTCAAAAAGCGCAGGAACTTGATCGGCTGATCGAGCAGACCAAGAAGCGCGTCGATCAATTGGTTGCTGATGGGATGAAATATGCCCAGAGCGGCCAGATTTCGTCGATGGAGCGCTCGGTCACCAATATTCAGATTTTCATCAAGAATCCGAAGCTGCCGCGCGATTTGATTCACGAGGCGCAACGGTCGATCGTGAAGATGGAGAAGGAAGGCTATATCTTCTATATCGACGATCTTCTGTCAAAAGCCCGTGATGCCGCCCAGGACCAGCGGCTAAAGCAGAAAGTCGCCATTTTGAATATGGTGAAAGAATATCTGCCGAAAGCCATGAAAGCCGGGGCGAGCGAGGAGTTCCGTAACTCGGTTGAACGCCGGGTAGAGCTGATCGATCTGACCGGCAACCCAACCGCCCCGGCAGAAACCGGGTCGCGCGCCAAACCGCTTGATAAGCTGAAATCGCTGCTGCCCAACCGCGCCAAACTTTTTGGGGGCGATGATCAAGGGTAAGGCCGTCGCCCACCTGCTTGGGCTGGTGGCGCTGCTGCTGATGGCCGTGGGTATCCTGGCGCCCTCGGGGCGCGCCGCCGATCCGGCCCCCGTTGTCGTCACGCTAACCGGAACCGAACCGCCCGAGCTTGTCGATAAGCTGCTGGCGGCTGCGGCCAAGCAAGGGCGCCCGGTGGAAGTGCGCCTGCGGTCTGCCCCGGTTACCGCTGATCCTCCCCCGTCCCCCGATATTGACCGCAGCGGCTGGGCGATTCTCTCGGAGAATTTTACCGTCGGCGTCGAATATGGCTGGGACGCCCTACCGTCGATCCGCGCGCTTCCCGCCGATTTGGCCCGGGCTTGGCGGGACGTTCGCAATGGGACAACGCCCGTCCAGGCCGTGGGAACGGCCCTGTTGATTGCCGGTATCTCGGCCCTGGTGGGCTATGCGACCATGCGAAGCATCCGCCTCGTCTGGCGACAAGCGCGGCTGGAATGGTCGCCGCTCGATGGGATTGCGTCACGATTGGGGGCGGGTCTTGCGACCTTACTATCGCATCTAATCGGGCTGGCGGCCTTCCTGGCCCTCGCCTGGATCGCCAGCGCGCAGCTTTTGCCGGAACCCGATCTGGCGCGCTGGCTGGCCGAAGGGATCAGCGCACTGGCGATTGGCTTCATCGCCTATTGGGCCGTGGGCGAGTTTTTGCTGGGGCCGGGGCGCCCGCAGCGCCGCTTACTGCCAATCCCCAATGCCGAACGGCATTTTCGGCTGCTCCGGCTCTATGGTTTCTGCGGTCCCGCTATTTTGATGACCGTGGATCTCTTCGCAAAGATCGGCAGCAGCCCTTTGGCGATTGCCGGCTGGTTCAGCCTGACGGGCGGGGCGATCACCCTTTATAAGCTATGGTGGTTTTGGACGGGCCGCGCCGATATTGCCCTGTTGTGCAGTGGCGGCGCCGTGGCAGGGATCGGGCGGCGGGCGCTGGCAACGGCGGCGCCGGTTTTGCTGATGGCGTCGGCCGTGCTGATTTGGGCCGTCGGGCGGGTTGCCGCCGTCGCGCCCGATGGGGCACGCTGGGCAAATGCCGCTGGGGCAACCCAAATCATCATCATTCTGGTGCCGATCCTGGCAGCAGGGGTCGCGGCCCTGGTCCGTGAAAGCGTTACCCTGCGCCGCTGCGCCGAAACGGGGCGCCTCGATACCAACCCGATCCTGAAGGCATGGGGGCTGGTCGCTGCCACAACCTGCGGCATGATCGTCTGGGTTCTTGGGCTGTGGTTTATGGCCCGGCTGTGGCAGTTTTTCCTGCTGGAAATCTTCAGCCCGGCCCAGGTAGCGGCGCTCGAAGGCCCCATTGCCGTGATTGCCGTGCTGCTGGTCGGCTGGATGGTCTGGAGTTTTCTCGAAGCGCTCTTTCAAGCCTATATGCCGCAAACCCGCGCCGTGACCGGCCCCGATGCCGAAGATGAAAGCGCTGAACAGCAGGTGCAAAGCCGGTTCGGGACGATCCTACCGCTCGTGCGCGCAGTCGTTCTCGCAGGGATCGCCGGGATCACGGCGCTGATTGCCCTGTCGCGGCTTGGGGTCGATATCGCGCCGCTGCTGGCCGGGTTCGGGATTATCGGGCTTGCCATCTCGTTCGGTTCGCAGGCTTTGGTGCGGGATATCGTCTCTGGCATCTTCTTCATTGCCGATGATGCGTTCCGGGTCGGCGAATATATCGACACCGGCCGCCTGAAAGGCACCGTGGAGCGGATTACGCTGCGCTCGGTCCAGTTGCGCCACCAAAGCGGCTTGGTTCATACTATTCCCTTCGGGCAAATCGCCTCCGTCACCAATTCCAGCCGCGAATGGGCGACGGTGAAGTTTAACATCCGCCTCGACCGCGATACGGATATCGAAAAAGCCCGTAAGATCATCAAGCGCGTCGGGTTGACGATGCAGGAGGAGGCGGAGTTTGCCCCGCACTTGATCCTGCCGCTCAAGATGCAAGGCGTCGCGGAGATTGACGATACCGCCATTATCGTGCGGCTGAAGTTTACCTCGAAGCCCGATAAATCGAGCTGGCTGCAACGGGAAGGCTTGAAGCGCGTCTATGCCGCCCTGCGGGACGCGGGGGTTATTTTCGCCTCCAATGCCGTCACGGTCCGGGGGAGCGATGCCACCGGCGGGGCCGCGGCTTCGGTTGGCGGCACCGCGCCCATTCCGGTAACCGGCGCGCCTTAACTCTCGCGCGCCTTAGGCGCTCTGCCCGGTCTCCAGCGCCAAAGCCTCTTTCAAAAACGCCACCAGCGCCCGCACCCGCGCCGGGCCGTCGCGCCCGTCTTGGGTAAGGGCATAGAGGCGGGCGTCGCCCAAGTGCCAATCGGGCAGAACCGGCACTAGGCGGCCTGCGGCCACCGCATCGGCGGCAATCGGCTGGGGCAACGGGGCGACCCCGCCGCCCGCTTCGGCAAACCGCAGCGCGCTGGTGAAATCCGACGCCAGGATCGACGGTCGAACAGGAATAACGTGGGGGCCCTCCGCGCCGATCAGCGTCAACCGGGCGGCAGCGCGCAGTGGCCCGGCGAGAATCAGCGCCTGCGCGGTCACATCCTCCGGCGATAGGGGCTTTCCCCGGGTGTCGAGATAGGCGGGCGCCGCATAGAGTCGCAGCCGCACCGTACCGAGCAGCAAACCGGGATAGGACAGGTCGGCCAGCGGGCCGAGGCTGACGCGCAGGGCAAGGTCGAGCCGATGGGCGGTCAGGTCGAGCGGCGCGTCCTGGCCGGTCAAATCCAGCCGCACTTGCGGATAGCGTTGCTGAAAACGCACCAGCAGCGGCGGCAAAACCTGGGTGGCGAAATCGACCGGCGCCGTCAGGCGGATCAGCCCGTGGAGGCCCTGCCGGGTCTGGCGGGCGGTTTCGGCGGCATCGTCCAGCAGCGCCAGCGCGTCGCGGGTGCTTTGGTAGAAGCGGCCCCCTTCCTCGGTCGGTGTCACCGCGCGCGGGGTGCGGGCCAGCAGCCGGGCGCCGAGATGGGTTTCCAGCCGCTGCACCCGGCGGCTGATCCCGCCCTTGGTTTCCCCCAGCAGGCGGGCCGCCGCTGTCAGCGTACCAAGCTCGACCACCGCGCAGAAAGCGCGCAGATCATCAAGCCCGCCGGTCAGCGGTTGTCCGGGCGGAAAGGTTTCCGGTTCGTCAACCATGTGTCGCAGAATAGCGCCCTGCCGCCGGGCGGGCCAGCCTGCCATCTATTGTTCATCACGTTGACCACGAAAGCTGCCGCCATGACCCTGCCGACCATTTTCATCGCCCACGGCTCCCCGATGCTGCTAACCGACGAAGCGCGGGTGCAGGGGTTGGCCGATTGGGCTAAAGCTTTGCCGCGCCCGAAGGCCATTCTGATGATTTCTGCCCATTGGGAGGAAAAGGATCTGGTGATCGGCGCAACGACGCCGCAGCCACTGATTTATGATTTCTACGGTTTCCCGGAACCGCTCTACCGCCTGCAATACCCCTGCCCGCCCGCGCCAGCCTTGGCCGACCGGGTGGAAACACTGCTGGCCGGTGTTACCCCCGTGCGGCGCAATCCGGCGCGCGGTTATGATCACGGCACCTATGTGCCGCTGCTGTGCTGCTACCCGGAAGCGGACATTCCGGTGCTGCAAATCGCCATGCCGGACGTTTCGGCGGCGAAGATGATCGAGATCGGCCAAGCCCTCGCGCCCTTGCGGGAAGAAGGGGTGCTGATCATCGGGTCGGGCTATATCACCCATAATATGCGCATGGGTTTCCACAACGGCGGGCCGCGCGAGTGGGCCGCCAGCTTTGACGCCTGGGTTGCCGACGTTGCGGTGAAAAAAGATGCGGCGGCGATGGCCGACTATCGCGCAACCGCGCCGGGCGCCCGCGAATCGGCAGACGGCCACTTTCTGCCGCTGCTGTTCAACTTTGGCGCGTCCCTGCCCTATGACGAGCCGGTAACGTTTCCGGTCGAAGGGTTTGAGTACGGCTCGTTCAGCCGCCGCTCGGTACAGTTCGGTTAGGAGAAACGGGAAGACTTGGCCAAATAGAAGGCCAAAAAAAACCCCGTCCACCGAGCAGCAGAGGCACAAGCGCTCGGTGGGCGGGGCCGGGAGAAGAGCGGAGGCGTTGCTCTTCTCTCGATCACTTATCCCAGTAAAACCTGAGACAGGTTAATATTTCGTCTCTATTCCTAACGGAATCAAGCCCGAAATCTAAATTTTGGGTCAAATTTGTTAACGACCCACCACCGGTTGGAAGCGCGGCATCGGGACCGATGGGGTCTCGCGGATCGGCGCTTCTTTTTCGGCCAACAGACGCATGATCGCTTCACGCGCGTAATGGCTCTTGGTACGGCCCGTGGCGCGCGCAAGATTGGCGAGGCGGCGTTCCAGTTCGGCTTCGACGCGCACAGTCAGCATGACCTGACTGTCAACGGCCTTGACACGCACCGGGGGCGGCGGGAAATGGGGACGGGGGGTCATGCGCTTTGTCCTTCTCGGAGGGTGCTGCGAAGGGCGTCGAGCGGGACGGATTGTCCTTGCCGTTCGACGTGCCAGAACGTCCAGCCGTTGCAACTGGGCACAGATTGCAAGGCGGCTGCGACCTGGTGGATGGACCCACGGGCACTGTCGGCAGCGAGGCTGCCATCGGCGCGAACGCGGGCGGAATAACGGCGGCGCACGTCGAACACCAGTTCACCCGGGCGGATCAGCCCACGTTCGACGAGATTGCCAAAGGGAATCCGCGGTACTTCACGCGGTGATTGCGTGGCGGTGATCGCATCGGCGGGCGCCGGTTCGACGCTATCAATGCGCGCGTGGGCGGCTTCGGCATACGCGGGGTCGCGCTCGCAGCCGATAAAATGGCGACCCAGATATTTCGCGACGGCGCCAGTCGTCCCGGTGCCGAAGAAGGGATCAAGCACTACATCGCCCGGCTTGGTCGATGCCATGAGCACGCGATACAGCAGGCTTTCCGGCTTTTGCGTCGGGTGCAGCTTGCGCCCATCGACCTTCAAGCGTTCGCGCCCGGTGCAGAGCGGCAGAACCCAGTCCGACCGCATTTGCAGATCGTCGTTCGCCATCTTCAGGGCAGCGTAGTTGAAGGTGTATTTCGACTTCGGGGTTTTTGACGCCCAGATCAGGGTTTCATGGGCATTGGTAAACCGGCGGCCCCGGAAGTTGGGCATTGGATTGGATTTGCGCCAAATCACGTCATTTAGGATCCAAAAGCCCATATCCTGCAACATCGCCCCGAGACGGAAGATATTGTGGTAGGAGCCGATGACCCAAATGCTGCCATCGTCCTTCAGCACGCGGCGCGCTTCGGTCAGCCACGCCCGGGTAAAGCGGTCGTGCGCTTCGAAATCCCCGAGCTTGTCCCACTCGGCATCGACACCATCGACCCGGCTATTGTCGGGGCGGTGCAACTCACCGTTGAGTTGAAGGTTGTAGGGCGGATCAGCAAAGACCAGATCAACCGAGTTATTGGGGAGACGCGCCATTTCAGCGATGCAATCGCCTAGCAGGATCGCGTCCAGCGGGAGAGCAGAGGTGTTTTCGGGGCGCTTCGTCATACCCCGAAGATGCCTTTGTCAGACAGGGCCGTCAATCTAAAAAATGAGTGTTTTTAGTGCTTTATCAGATTTTGTGAATGTAATGTCTTAAGAAAACTCAATATCTTGTGTGTGTCTGATGCCCCAATCCCCAACCTATTGCGGTTTTGCCGTAATTCGAAGCATAGCGATTTTTCTGTCTCTTGCCACTCATTTCTGAGGTTATGAAATAGCTTCTTTTAATAACTCATTGATTTATAACGTATTAAACAAATCACGAACGCCACCGAAGCTGCGGCGATGGTGCCGCGTCGGCCCGACCGCCAGCAGCGCGGCCCGATGGGCGGGCACAGGATAGCCCGCGTTTTTCTCCCAGCCATAGGCGGGATAGCGGGTTGCAAGCCGGGCCATCAGCCGGTCGCGGGTCACTTTTGCCAAAATCGAGGCCGCAGCGATGGAGAGGCTGCGGTCGTCGCCGCCGACCAAGCAGCGGTGTGGCAGGGTCAGGCCTTTTGGCGGGCGGTTACCGTCGATCAACACCGCGACCGGGCGCAAGGGCAGCCGGTCGAGCGCCCGGCGCATGGCGAGATGGGTCGCGCCCAGGATATTATAGGCCTCGATCTCGGCGACCGAGGCGGCGGCGATCACGGCCCACACGCCTGCGCCCTGCGCCGCCAGCAACCCGGCGGCCAAACTCTCGCGCTTAGCGGCGGTCAGCTTCTTGGAGTCGCGCAAGCCGCCCACCAACTCATCCGGCAGGCGGTGCGGGTCGAGGATGGCGGCGGCGGCCAGGACCGGCCCGGCCAGGGGACCGCGCCCCACTTCATCGACCCCAGCGACCGGCCCGGCCCATTCCGACTCGTGCGAGAAATCGGGACCATTTTTTTCGCGGCTCACCCTTGCGCCCCTCTTCAAAAAAACCGAAAGCGCCGCCACCTTAAAACCATAGGGCGTTGATGCACAGCATGGCGCGAGCGTGGCCGCCGGGCAAACTGGGGCCGCAAGACAGGAGTGAGACATGGACTTTTCGAACTATACGGAACGGGCGCGCGGGTTCATTCAGGCGGCGCAGGCTGTTGCTTTGCGCGCAGGCCATCAGCGGTTCCTGCCAGACCATATTCTGAAGGCCCTGCTGGAAGACCCGGAAGGCATGGCCGCCAATCTGATCCGCACGGCGGGCGGCGACCCGAAGCAGGTAGAAGCGGCGATTGATGCGGACCTTGGCAAGCTGCCAAAAGTCGAAGGCACGGGCGCGGGCAACCTCTATCTCGCGCCGGAAACCGCGCGGCTGTTCGATGCGGCGGTGAAACTGTCGCAGAAATCGGGCGATAGTTTCGTCACTGTGGAACGGCTGCTGCTAGCGCTCGCGCTGGAGAAAGAGGGCAATCCCGGCAAGGCCCTGGCCTTGGGCGGGGTAACGCCACAAACGCTGAACCAAACCATCGAAACCATTCGAAAGGGCCGCAAGGCCGATAGCGCTACGGCGGAAGGCCAGTATGACGCGCTGAAAAAATACGCCCGCGACCTAACGGAAGCGGCGGCGAACGGTAAGCTCGATCCGGTGATTGGCCGCGACGAAGAAATCCGCCGCGCCATTCAAGTGCTGTCCCGCCGCACCAAAAACAATCCGGTGCTGATCGGCGAGCCGGGGGTGGGGAAAACCGCCATCGTCGAAGGGCTGGCCCTACGCATCGTCAAAGGCGACGTGCCGGAAAGCCTGAAAGGCAAGAAACTATTGTCGCTCGACCTTGGCGCGCTGATCGCCGGGGCGAAGTTTCGCGGCGAGTTCGAGGAACGGCTGAAGGCGGTTTTGCAGGAAGTTTCCCACGCCGAAGGCCAGATCGTGCTGTTCATCGACGAACTGCACACGCTGGTCGGTGCGGGTAAGGCCGATGGCGCGATGGATGCGTCAAACATGCTGAAACCCGCCCTGGCGCGCGGCGAGCTGCATTGCGTCGGCGCGACGACGCTGGACGAATACCGCAAGTATATCGAGAAGGATGCGGCGCTGGCACGGCGCTTCCAGCCGGTCTTCGTGTCGGAACCGACGGTGGCCGACACCATCTCCATCCTGCGCGGGCTGAAGGAGAAATACGAGGTTCACCACGGCGTGCGCATCACCGATAGCGCCATCGTCGCGGCAGCTACCCTGTCCAACCGTTATATCACCGACCGCTTTCTGCCCGATAAAGCCATCGATTTGGTCGATGAGGCGGCGGCACGCCTGCGCATGGCCGTCGATTCGAAGCCAGAAGCCCTTGATGAACTCGACCGCCGCATCATCCAGCTTAAGATCGAGCGGGAAGCGCTGCTGAAGGAAACCGATGTCGCCAGCCGCGACCGGCTGGTTGCGCTGGAAAAGGAACTCGCGGGTCTCGAAACCGAAGCCGGAAGCCTGACCGCCGCGTGGGAGGCGGAAAAGGCGACGCTGAACAGCGCCCAGAAGCTGAAAGAACAGCTCGATCACGCGAAAGCGCAGCTTGAGATCGTTCAACGCAGCGGCGATTGGGCGAAGGCCGGGGAACTGACCTATGGCGTGATTCCGAACCTGGAAAAAGCGCTGGCCGATGCCGAGGCTGCCGCCGGATCGCGGTTGGTAAAGGAAGCCGTGTCGGACCAGGATATCGCCGCCGTCGTCGGTCGCTGGACCGGCATTCCGGTCGAAAAAATGCTGACCGGCGAACGGGAAAAGCTGCTGCACCTGGAAGAAGCCCTGCACGAACGGGTGATCGGTCAGGATGAAGCCATCCATGCCGTCGCCAATGCCGTGCGCCGGGCGCGCGCCGGGTTGCAGGACCAGAACCGGCCCATCGGCTCCTTCCTCTTCCTCGGGCCGACCGGGGTGGGTAAGACCGAGCTAACCAAGGCCCTGGCGGGCTTCCTATTCGACGACGATAAGGCGCTGCTGCGCATCGATATGTCGGAATATATGGAAAAGCACGCGGTCGCGCGGTTGATCGGCGCGCCTCCCGGCTATGTCGGCTATGACGAGGGCGGGGCGTTGACCGAAGCCGTGCGGCGGCGGCCCTATCAGGTGATCCTGTTCGACGAGGTGGAAAAGGCCCACCCAGATGTCTTCAACGTCTTGCTGCAAGTGCTGGACGACGGGCGACTGACGGACGGCCAGGGCCGCACGGTTGATTTCCGCAATACGCTGATCGTGCTGACCTCCAACCTCGGCTCCGACCTGCTGGCGCAAACGGCGGAAGCCGAAACCGAGATCCCGCCGCGCATCCGCGACGGGGTGATGGAGGTGGTGCGCGCCGCCTTCCGGCCGGAATTCTTGAACCGGCTCGATGAAGTGCTGATGTTCCACCGCCTCAACCGCAGCAATATGGACGGGATCGTCACCATCCAGTTGCAGGGCCTGCAAAAGCTGCTGGCGGAGCGCAAGATCACCCTCGATCTGTCGCCGGAAGCCCGCGAATGGCTGGCCGATGCGGGCTATGATCCGGTCTATGGCGCCCGCCCGCTGAAGCGCGTCATCCAGCGCCAGTTACAGAACCGCCTGGCGGAACTGCTGCTGGCCGGGTCGATCCAGGATGGTCAGACCGTGCGCGTTACGGCGGGGACGGACGGGCTATTCCTTGCCCCCGCCGTTAGGCAGGCCGACGCAGCCTAACCCCCCTAACCCTTTGAACGGAAAGAGCGCCAATCAACGGCGCTCTTTCCTTTTGGCTGTGCCGGAAGACGGGCAATACCTCAGGCTAGTTCAGCTTAGCGCGGAAAGCGGCATAGCGACCATCGGCCTTTGCTGCGGCGAAGGCGGCTTGTAGTTTTTGAACGGTTTCCGCCGGTAAAGACTTCGATCCCACCATCCAACCGGATGACGGGATCAGCTGTTTTCCAATAGTGATACTGGTCGGCGGAAGTCCCGCATCCTTCACCATATAGCGCGCGACGGTATTCGTGGTGAACCACGCATCAAAGCGGCCCGCCAGCAGCTTTTTAAGATTCTGGCCTTCGGCTGCGGTTTCGTCGATGGCCGTCACGCCGTTGCTCACCAGCATATTTTTAACCGCCGGGCTGATGATCGCCCCGACCATTTTTAGCCCGCGCGCCGTTTCAAAATCATCGACGCGCGGACGGTCGGGCAAAGTCATGAAGGCAAAACCATCATCCTCGACCAAGCCGCCGATCCAAGTGTACTTATCTTCCCGCGCAGGGGTACGGACGAGGTAAATTGCGACCGTATTGCCGCGATCCAGCGATTCGAGAAGACGTTGGATCGGCTGGCCTTCGCTAACAAACGGAATGCCTGCAGACTTAAATAGATCCGCAGCAAAATCATACCCTGCGCCGCTTAAAGAACGCCCATCATTGACACTGGAAAAAGGCAGGGCATCGAATCCTACCAGTTTGATGGGTTCTTGCGCAGACCCGGTCGTTGCAACCAGAGCCCCTAAAACGCCTAACAAAATTGATCGCATTTAACCCTCTCCGAAGTGTTTAACTAGCATTATGTCGGAGAGGGTTTAATTTATACTTAAGGTTAAATACAACTATAAAGAGCAAAAAACTTCTGTCCGGCTGACTGACTCAGTCCCGCACCGACAGCAGCAGCTTCACCCCGAGAAAGCCGAGGGCCGCGCCCACCGCCCGGTCGATCCCGGTCTTGCCGCGCAGATAGATCGCGCGCGGCGTGGGGGAGGAGAGCAGGAGGGCGACCACCGCGTACCAGCCGATCTCAACCGCCAGCACCAGAGCCAACACCTCAAGCCCAGTGCCGAGTTCGGCGCCCTGCGGCAGGAAGGCGGCGAAGATGCCGGTATAGGCAATGGCCGTTTTGGGGTTCGAGAGTTGCGTGCCGAGGGCGATCAGAAACGCCCGCTGGCCGGACTTTGCGGGCGTCGGCCCCTCGGTCATCGCCAGCGGCTGCTTCGCCCCCCGCCAGATCAGCACGGCGAGGTAGACCAGATAGGCGCCGCCGAGCAGCTTAATGCCGACATAGAGTGCAGGAACGGCGGTCAACAGGCTTTGCAGGCCAATGAGGGCGGCCAGCGCGAAAATCCCGGCGCCGATACCCATCCCGAGCGCGGCGGCCAGGCCCTGGCCGCGTGATTGAGCGACGGCCAAGCGCGCCACCAATAAAAAACTCGGGCCGGGGCTCATCGCCCCCAAGAGCAAGACGGTCGCAAGGCCGATAAAGGCGAGATCGGAGGTCATGGAGGCTTCCTTCCTAGTGATCCCCCTGAGCCATCCCTAAAAATGCGCTGGTCGCAAGCCCTAAACCGTTAACTGACCGGGGCCGCCGTCTTCGGCAACAGTAGAAAATAGCGGCCCTTGGCCTTCATACGGCCCGCCCGGTCGGCGGCGGTATCGCCATAGCCCCAGAACAGATCGCCACGCACGGGGCCCCGGATGGCACCGCCGGTATCCTGCGCCACGACCAAGCGGCGCAGTGGGCCGGTTTTCGTGCCATCGGCCGGCACATCCTCAAGATCGAGCCAGACCGGCGCGCCGAGCGGCATGAAGCTGGGATCGACCGCCAGCGACCGGCCCGGCGTCAGCGCTGCCCCTTGGGCGCCTAAGGGACCGTCGCCTGACAGCTCGCGGAAAAACACATAGGAGGGGTTGGCGTTCATCACCTCCGCCGCATCTTTCGGATGGGCGGCGAGCCAAGCGCGGATCGTCTGCATCGACACTTCGTCGCGCGGGATCGCGCCCTTATCGGCCAGCACGCGCCCGATGGGCACGTAGGCATGACCATTCTGGGCGGCAAACCCGATGCGCATAACCTGCCCATCGGGTAAAATCACCCGGCCGGAGCCTTGGATTTGCAGAAAAAAGGCATCGACCGGATCATCGACCCAAACAAGTTCTAAACCGCGCCCTTTCAAGGCGCCGCCTTCGATGCCCTTGCGGTCGGCATAGGGGCGCAACCGGCCTTCCACCACGCGCCCGGCGATGCGTTGGCCGCGCCAATCGGCCCGCCAATCGGCCAGTTCAACCGTAATCAAATCTTCCGGGCGACGGTAAAGCGGGGTCTGAAAGGTGCCGCCGGGGCGGCGGGCACCGCGTAACTCAGCCTCGTAATAGCCGGTGAACAATCCCTGGCGCCCCTCGCGCCCGCTGACTTCCATCGGGCGGAAATGCGTCTCCAGCGCTTGCTTAACCGCCGGGGCCGTCGTCGCTTGTGCCAGCGCCGCACAGGCCGCGCGCCAGTCAGCCACTTTCCCCGCCGTCCCATTCGGGCCGACTGGACGGCTATCGTCCTGCACGGTCAGCTTATCGCAACTGCGGGTGAGGGCCGGTTTGGCCGCCAGCAGATCATCCGAACCCCATCCGGGCAGATCGGTAAAAGCAACCGGCTTCAGGCTAACCTGATCGGGAACCGGCGACACCGCCGTTCCCGTCGCCGGGCCAGGGCCGGGCTGTTCGGCGCAGGCGGATAACAGCAGCAGCGCCCCAGCGGCGAGGGGCGCGAGGCGGAAGACGGGAACACGGGCGAGAGAGGGAGACATTCGACCATCGACACGCGGGGCTTCACCCTCCGGCATGGACCGCCCCGCCTGCGGCCCCCGGAACCTTACAGAAAATCAGGCCGCGCCCGCACGGGTCTTGCAGAGCTGCCAGTTGGGATCCTTCGTCCGCACGTCGCGGGTAAAGGTCCAGAGGTCGATCACTTCCTCGCCGCCCGTCTGCTCGGATACAAAGCGCACGGTAACCAGCGCCAGCGGCCCATCCATGCGCACATCGGCAAGATCGGCGGCAATCACGCGCACCAGGGGCACCGGCTCCGGCCCACCGCGCTGCTGGATCGCCGCGTTGAAATCACGGAACACATCATCCGACAACAGCGGGCGCAGGGCGGCGGAGTCGCCCTCGGCAAAGGCTTTGACAATCATCTCGAACGCCATGCGGGCGCCGGAGAGGAACTGCGGCTCGTCGAAGCTGCCATCGAACTGCTTGAGTTCCGCCACGCCTTCGAGCAGCGAGCGCGGTTCATCGACCGGGCGCGGCGTCGGGCGCTGGCTGGGACCAGGGAAGGGCAGAATCTTGCCCGGCGCGGCGGCGCCCTCCGGCATCGCGGTTTCGGGCGTGCGTTCCATCGGGTTCGGGCGCTGACGCTCCTCCCCCGTCCGCTGCCCGAGGACGGACAGCAGGCGATAGAGCAGAAACGCGGCGATCACCGCAAATAGAACGATTGATTCCAGCACGGAAACCCTCGATGCCGCTAGACAGATACAATTCCTGTCTTTCTACATAGGCAAGCGCCGGTGAAAGGGCAAGCGCCCACCAGCAGGCTTCCGAGGGTTTTCGGAGATAAAATCAGCGCTATGACTAGCCGTGGCTGCCTGCGGCGCCTATTCTAGCGCGAGGATAATCAGACAGGAGCCGGTTTCATCATGTTGATGGTCCGTCATGGGCAGTCGGAATTTAACGCGCATTTCAACCGGACGCGCCGCGACCCCGGTATCCGCGACCCCGACCTGACCGACGAAGGCCGCGCCCAGGCCCGGACCGCCGCCGACGTTATCCGCGCCCAAGACCGCGTTCGGGAAATCTGGTGCAGCCCCTACCGGCGGGCTATTCAAACGGCAGAGATTATCGCCGGGCATCTTGGCGCCACGATCCATACGGTGACGCCGCTGGTGGGCGAACGCGCCGCCTATTTTTGCGATTACGGCAGCCACCCCGATGTTCTGTCGGAAAGTTTCCCGCATCTCGATTTCGGCCATCTCGCCCCGCAATGGTGGCCGGATCACGAGGAGCCGATTGCCGCGCTACAGCGCCGGGCCGCGCGGTTTGTGACCGAAACCGCAACCCACGCCAATCGCGATGGCTTGTTGATCGTCAGCCATTGGGGCTTTATCCAAGCGGTGACGGGGCTTCCCGTCGGCAATTGTTCGGTCGTGCATGTTCCGCCCAAGGTGACCGCCGCCACGGTTGTACACGCAACCTGAGCCGTGCTAGGGGGGACGTGACGCCCGCGCGCTGCGGCGCGGTCCAATCAGGATATGAAAATGAGCGAAGAGAATTTCACGAATGGTCAGGGCGGCGAGCAGTCGGATGCCGCGCCGATCACCATCAATGTTCAATATGTGAAGGATCTCTCCTTCGAAAACCCGGGCGCCCCCGCCAGCTTGGTGCAGCAGAGCGCACCGGATGTGGAACTGCGCGTCGATGTCGGCGCCCGCCAGCTTGGCCCGCAGCTTTATGAAGTCATTCTCAGCATCAACGCCACCGCCAAGCACGGCGAAGAAACCGCCTTCCTGGTGGAATGCGTCTACGGCGGCGTCGTGACCCTGAATGTGCCGGACGAACATATTCAGCCGGTGCTGCTGATCGAAGTGCCGCGCCTGCTGTTCCCCTTCGCCCGGGGCATCGTCGCCAATGCCGTGCGCGACGGCGGCTTCCCGCCGCTGATGGTACAGCCGATCGACTTCCTCGACCTCTTCCGCCGCCGCGTCGCGGCTGCCCAGGAAGAAGAAGCGGCAGGGACGGCGTAACGTAAAAACCCCGGAAGCGAAGGCTTCCGGGGTTTTTCTTTTGGGTTGGGGGCGATCAGCCCCGGTTCATGCGGTTTTCAACCAGATCGGTCACCACGCCCGGATCGGCGAGGGTGGAGGTGTCGCCCAGCGCGTCATGCTCGTTCGCGGCGATCTTGCGCAGGATGCGGCGCATGATCTTACCGGAACGGGTTTTCGGCAGGCCCGGCGACCATTGGATAAGGTCCGGCGAGGCGATGGGGCCGATTTCCTTGCGGACCCAGGCGACCAATTCCTTGCGGAGTTCCTCGGTCGGCTCTTCCCCGGCGTTCAACGTGACATAGGCGTAAATGCCCTGGCCCTTCAGATCGTGCGGATAGCCGACGACCGCCGCTTCCGCGACCTTGGGATGGGCGACCAGCGCACTTTCCACTTCCGCCGTGCCCATGCGATGACCGGAGACATTGATCACGTCATCGACGCGGCCGGTGATCCAATAATAGCCATCCTCGTCGCGGCGGGCGCCGTCGCCAGTGAAATATTTCCCCGGGAAGGTGGAGAAATAGGTTTCCACAAAGCGCTTATGATCGCCGAATACGGTCCGCGCTTGGCCCGGCCAGCTTTCGGTGATGCAGAGGTTCCCCTCCGTGGCGCCGGTCAGAATCTCGCCTTCGTTGTCGACCAGCGCCGGAACGACGCCGAAGAACGGCAGGGTGGCCGACCCTGGTTTGGTCGCGGTTGCGCCGGGGAGTGGGGAGATCAGAATCCCACCGGTTTCGGTCTGCCACCACGTATCGACGATCGGGCAGCGTTCATCGCCGACGACGCGGTTATACCACAGCCAGGCTTCCGGGTTGATCGGCTCGCCGACCGAGCCCAGAATGCGCAGCGAGGCGCGGCTGGTCTTTTTCACCGGCTCTTCGCCCTCGCGCATCAGCGCGCGGATGGCGGTCGGGGCGGTGTAGAAGATATTCACCTGATACTTATCGATGACCTGCCAGAAGCGCGAGACGTCCGGGTAGTTCGGCACCCCCTCGAACATCAGCGTCGTCGCGCCATTCGCCAGCGGGCCATAGACGATATAGGAATGGCCGGTGACCCAGCCGACATCGGCGGTGCACCAGTAAATTTCGCCATCGCGGTAATCGAAGACGTATTTATGCGTCAGCGCCGCATAAACGAGATAGCCCCCGCTGGTGTGCAGCACGCCCTTGGGTTTGCCGGTGGAGCCAGAGGTATAGAGGATGAACAGCGGGTCTTCCGCGGTCACTTCTTCCGGCGGGCAATCGGCGGAAACCTTAGCGGTTTCCTCGTGATACCAGAGGTCGCGCCCGTCCTGCATCGGCACGGCGCCGCCCGTGCGCTTGACCACCAGCACGGTTTTGACGCCGGGGCAGGTCTTCAGCGCTTCATCGGCATTCTTTTTCAGCGGGACTTTCTTGCCGCCGCGCAGACCTTCGTCCGCCGTGATGATCAGGCTGCTATCGCAATCCTGCACGCGGTTGGCCAGCGAATCGGGCGAAAAACCACCGAAAACCACCGAGTGGATCGCGCCGATGCGGGCGCAGGCCAGCATGGCATAGGCCGCTTCCGGGATCATCGGCAGGTAGATCGTTACCCGGTCGCCCTTCTTCACGCCCTGGGCTTTCAGCACATTGGCGAGGCGGGAGACGGCTTCATGCGCCTCGCGGTAGGTGATCTTCTTGCTCTCGTCGGGCGAATCGCCTTCCCAGATGATCGCCACCTGATCGCCGCGCGTCGCGAGATGCCGGTCGAGGCAATTGGCGGAGACGTTCAGGGTGCCATCGGCAAACCAGCGGATGCGGGCATCGGCGGCGAAATCGACGTCGCAAACCTGGGTAAAGGGCTTCATCCAGGTCACGGTCTGACCATACTCGCGCCAGAACCCATCCGGGTCTTTCACGGAGCGTTCATAAAGGCTTTGGTATTGCGCGGCGGTCACATGGGCGCCGGCGGCAATCGCCTCGGGAACGGGGAACAGCGTCTGGCTCATCGTCGATTTCCTCTCCATCACCGTTGGGCCGGACGTATAGCGTCAACCGGCCTTTCCCGCCTCTTGTCCGGGCGAGTGGCGCTACTCTAGCGCAATCGTGGGGGGGAGGGAGGCCGCGCGAAATGCCGCGCCTCGGAGAATCCCCGGCCCTGAGAGGATGTTCTTTATTTGTTCTTAGTTTTGCGCTAGGCTCCTCGCGTCCATCAGGGAGGAAGAGAATGGGCCTTTATGTTACGCTTGGCGCGCTCGACTGCGCCGTCTCCAATGAATTTTACGCAACGGTTCTGGCAACCATCGGCTGGGCGCCGCACGCCGATTATCCGGGCTGGCGCGGTTTTTCGGAGGGCGGAACCGGCGCCGAACCCACCGTCTGGGTCGCAAAACCCTTCAACGGCGCCCCGGCAACGGCTGGTAACGGCACGATGGTCGGCTTTACGGTGAAAACCCGCGCGGCGGTCGATGCCTTCTACGCTGCCGCCCTGGCCGCCGGGGGAACGGACGAAGGCGCCCCCGGTCTGCGCCCGCACTATGGGCCGAATTGGTACGCCGCTTATGTTCGGGATCCGGTCGGCAATAAGCTGGCTGCCGTCTGCGATGCCGAAGGCGGTTGATGCGCCTTTGATGCCTCGGGTAAGGTGCGGCGCCGCTTCGAAAGGGAATGCGATGCCGCAGCCGCCCGAACCGCCGGAACCGACCGGCCTACCCTTTGACCGCGCCGCCTATTTGCAGCATCCGGCCGCGCAGGCGGGGGATGCCTATGTGCTGGAAGCCCAGGTCGGCCATCTTCTGCGCCGCGCCCATCAACGCCATGTCGCGCTGTTTACCCAGATTTTTGGCGTCGATGGGCTGACCCCGATGCAATATGCCGCCCTGGTCAAAATCGGTGATCAGGGCGAGGTCAGTCAAAACCTGCTCGGGCGACTGGTGGCGATGGACCCAGCCACCAGCCAGGGCGTGGTAAAGCGTTTGATTGACCAGGGCCTCGTGCTGCGCCGCGACGATCCGCACGACCGCCGTCGCGCGCTATTGGCCCTGACGGCTGCCGGACGGCACGCGGTCGCCGAACACATCCCCCTCGGGCGGGTCGCGACCGACGAAACCCTCGCCCCCCTCACGCCTGACGAACGGGCTGCGTTTTTACGCCTGCTGGCCAAGCTGACGTAATTTTTTGCCCCTCAGACGGCGGGCCTTGACCCCTAACGTAAGACACGGAATGCGTCGCATTTGATCCATTCCTAACAGCTTCTTAAGACTCGTCGCCTAGGGTTAAAACCCGGTCGGGCGGATTCGCTGGTCGACCGAAGGAGTGGGATGTGCTCACCTTTCTTGGAACCCAAGGCGACCGCGTGCTGTTGCTGATCCTCTTCATCATGCTGTGGCTTTCTGTCACCAGCAGTCTGGAGTTTGCCGGGCTGGCGCAGCGCACCTCCGGTTGGACGCGGGTGCGCGCCATCCTGTGGGCCGCTCTGCTGCTCGCGGGTAGCATTATGGCGGCGCAGACCCTGACCGCGCTCCCAACATTAATCGGCGGCAATCTGCCGCTCAGCAACCGGCTGACCTTCTTTTTGGGCGGGAGCGCCGCCATTCTGGCGGGCAGTTTCTACGCCCTGCACCTGATTACGCGGCCCGCCCCAACGGTTGCCTGCATCCTGACCGCCAGCGCCGCATTGACTGCCGGTCAATATGCCACCAGCCTGCTCGTCATCTATCAATTGATGCCGCTCCAGGCGATCCGGCTCGATTATGGCTTGGTCATTGCCAGCCTGGTGATGGCCGTCGCGACCAAGACCGGCACGTTTGCGATTTCCACCACCTCCTCTGGCCCGATGCACCGGCTGTTCGCCGCCGCGATCCTGGTGATTGGGCTCGCGGGCAGCCGGTTTCTGCTGATCATCGCCACCTCCGGCCTGCCGCTGACCGAAGTCGTGACGGAGGCGGACCGCATCCCGCTGTTCAGCCTCGGCCTGCACGCCTCCCCGGCCCTGATCATGATCGGGTTGGTCGTCATCGTGACCGTTCTGGTCGGTTTGATGGCGTTGATGATGATCGTCCGCCCCTGGCGCGCCAACCGCGATGCGCTGCGTAGCCGCCGGGCGCAAGACCTGCTTCGGCGCCTGAGCGACGCCGATCTGCAGCGCCAGACCTTGGAAGACCGGCTGACGGAAGTGACCCGCCAGCGCGATTTGGCCTTGGCGGAACGGACCCGGACGCTCAGCTCCCTCCAGTCGTCACAAGCGACGCTGAACCAGGAAATCGCCCAGCGGCGTCAGATCCTCGACGAACACCGCCAGTTGCTGGACCGGCAAGCTCAACAGCACGGCGCCTTTGTTGCCGCCGCCGTCCATGAAACCCGCCACATGGTGCAAGATATTCTGGGTGACATGACCCGCATGGTCGATCCGTTGCGCGACGCCCTGGGGGCCGATCAAAAGAAGCTCCTGGGGCGGATTAGCGAGAATAGCGATCATTTGCTGGGCTTGCTCTGCACGCTTTCGGATTATGCCCGCCTGCAAGGCCCGTCCCAAGCGCTGCCGCTGCGCGCGGTCCCCGCGCTCGAACTGCTGGGGCGCCTCCGCAATACGCTCGATCCCGTGGCCCGCGAGGCTGGGCTGCGGGCCGACTGGCCGCAGGACATCGCGCTGGCGGGGGTTGCCTTCCAAACGGATGGCGAGCGGCTCTATCAAGTCGTTGCAGAGCTGGTTCGGAACGCCCTGCGCTTCAACCGGTCCGGCGGGGCGGTCAGCATCACGGTCGAACCCGTTCTAACGCGCAACGGCGAAGCCCCGCAGGCGCTGCGGCTGGTTGTCGCCGATACGGGCATCGGCATCGCCCCCGATCATGCCGCCACGCTGTTTTCGCCCTTCGCGCGCCGCCCGGCCAATCTGCCGCTCGGGCCTGACCTTGGCGTCGGCCTCGGTCTTGCGATTGCGCAGCGCTTGGCGGAAAGCCTGGGCAGCCGGATCGTTTTTGCCAGCGAGCCGGGGATTGGGTCGCGCTTCTGGCTCGATATTCCGGCAGCCGACGTGCCGGTAAGCGTGCCGACCCTAACCCCGCAGCCGCAGTCGCGGGCGCTGGACTATCCCCTGGGTGCATCCCTGAAAGCCGCGCAATAGCCGCAGCATTTCCTTGAGCCGCAGGCGCGGCTAGACTAGAACCTCCCGCAATCATGACCGCCCTTCTCCGCATCGGCACGCGCGGCAGCCCGCTGGCGCTGACCCAGGCCAACATTGTGAAGTCCGCTCTGGCCGCCGCGCACCCGGTGCTCGCCGCGCCGGACGCGATTGCTATCGAGGTTATCAAGACCACCGGCGATCTGGTGCAGGACCGCAATCTTGCAGAGATCGGTGGCAAAGGGCTGTTCACCAAAGAAATCGAAGACCAGCTCAGCGATGGGCGGATCGACCTTGCCGTACATTCGATGAAGGATGTGCCGACGGTTCTGCCCGATGGGCTGGCGATCACGACGATCTTGGAGCGCGACGATCCGCGCGATGCCCTGATCGGCCCCTATGCCAGCCTTGCGGCGCTGCCGCCGGGCGCTATCGTCGGCACCTCCTCCCTGCGCCGGGGCGCCCAAGTGCTGCACGCCCGCCCGGATGTGACGATTGTGCCGTTTCGCGGCAATGTCGAAACCCGCCTGCGCAAACTGCGCGAGGGTCAGGTCGCCGCCACGCTCTTGGCCGCCGCCGGTCTCAATCGCCTGAAGATGAGCGCCGAAGCCGCCGCAATCCTGGAACCGGACGTGATGCTACCGGCCATCGCCCAGGGCGCCATCGGCATCGAAGCCCGCATCGGCGACGAACAGGTCGCGGCCTTCTTGGCGCCGCTCGATCATGCCGAGACGCATCTGTGTGTCCGGGCCGAACGGGCGCTGCTCGCCACCCTCGACGGAAATTGCCGAACCCCCATTGGCGGCTACGCCCGTCTCAGTCATGATGGGGGCATGCGCCAGCTTACGCTCGATGGTCTGCTGATTTCACCCGACGGTCGCCACGGCTTCCGCAAGCGCCTGACCGCGCCTGCCGATCAGCCGGACGCCTTGGGGAAAGCCGTCGGCGAAGCACTGCTGGCTGCACAGCGCGACTAGGCGCCGGGGCCGCGCGATGCCCGCGCCCACTCCCCCCCTCGGCCTGCTGGTCACCCGCCCGGCGGAAGATGGCGAAGCGACGGCGCAGAAACTGCGGGCGCGCGGCTATGATCCGATCCTCTCGCCGCTGCTGACCATCACCGTGCTGGCCGATGCGCCCTTGCCGGATTTGACCGACTATCACGGGCTTATCGTCACCTCCGCCAATGGGGTGCGCGCGCTCGCCGAACGCACGGACCGGCGCGGCGATCTGATCCTGGCGGTTGGCGATCATACGGCGGCAAAGGCGCGGGCCTTGGGCTTTACCCAGGTGGAAAGCGCCAGCGGTGATGCGGTGGTGCTGGTGAATTATGTCCGGGATCGGCTGGACCCCGAGGACGGCAAGCTGCTGCACGTTCGGGGCGAAACCATTGCCGTCGATCCCGTCCCGCTGCTGGAAGGCGCTGGGTTCACGGTCGATAGCTGCAGTCTCTACCGCGCCGATCCGTCCGAGGGCTTAAGCGCGACGGCGATAACCGCACTCGCCGCAGGAACGGTCGCGGGCGTGCTGCTTTATTCCCCGCGCTCCGCCAAACTGTTTGAAGCCGCCTTGACCGGCGCGCTGCCGCCCGAAACCGCCGGGGGGTTAACCGCCTATTGCCTGTCGCCTGCGGTAGCCAAAGCCCTTTCGCTCCCCTATCGTGCCGTCGCCGTCGCCCCCCATCCCTTGGGGGAAGCGCTGCTGGGGCTGCTGCCCAAGGTTCCGTCCGCTGCCCGCGAGGAAATTATGTCCGACACCGACCGCTCCACAACCCCCGAGCTTCCCGCGCCGCCGCCGAAAAGGGGCGCTTCGGCCCTGGTGACGGGCGTGATCGGCGGTCTGATCGGCGCGGCCCTGGTGGCGGGGGCGGGGGTTGCGACGCGCGACGCCTGGTTGCCCGCTCTGCTGCCAACGCCCGCCGCGCCGGACCGGTCGCTGACCCTGCGCGTCGATGCGCTGGAACGTAGCCTTGCCGCCCTGCCCCGCCCGGCGGACGAGGCTGCCCTGCGCGCCGATCTCGACGATCTAACGAAGAAGCTCGCCGCGCTCGAAAGCCGCCCGCAAGCTGCCCCACAGGTGGCGGCGGATGACGAGGCGATTGCCGCCCTGCGCCGCCGGGTAGAGGGCTTCGAACAGGCGCTGCGCGGCACAGCGGATGCCTCCAGCCTCGCCGCTTTGTCCGAACGCTCCGCCCGCCTGTCCGAACAGATGGCAGACTATCTTCAGCGCGTGACGCAGGCGCGCAGCCTTACCGAAGACACGACCCGCGCCTTGGTAAAACAGGCCTCCCTGGCCCTTGCCGCCCTGCGCGTCAGTGGTGCCGTCACCCAAGGCCAGCCCTTCGCCGATGCGCTGCGCCTGCTCGCCACCCTCGGCGCCCAAGATGCCGAACTGATGACGGCTGTCGCCGGCCTCGACCCGCTCGACGCCGGGGTGCCGACCGGGGAAGCCCTGCGCGCCCGGCTGCCCGCCCTCGTCACCGCGACCAAAGCGGCGGAACTCGCGGCGGGGGAAAGCGGCTGGCGGCAGGAAGTGGCGCGCGTCACGGGCCATCTCATCACCATCCGCCGCACCGATGTTCCGGTCGGCGACGGGTTGGATGCGCGGCTGGCGAAGGTCGAAGCGCATCTTGCCCGGTCGGAATGGGACGGCGCCCTCCGCGCCTTCGACGGCGCTTCTGCCGAAATCACCACCGCTGCGACCCCGTTCCTGGATGCCGTGAAGGCGCGGCGCGATGCCGAACGGTTGGCCGCCCGGCTGCTCGATCTCACCATCGCCGCCCTTGCGAAAGTGGGGCCGTAGCATGCGCGCCCTACTGTTCCTGCTGATCAAACTCGCGCTGCTGGTCGCGGGCTTTGTCTGGCTCGCCAATCACCCCGGCACCGTGCGCATCGCCTGGGAAGGTTGGCAGATCGATACGACGCCCGCCCTCCTCATCGGCGGCAGCTTCGTTCTGGCGCTGATTTTTTACGGGCTGATCTGGGGCTTCACCACCCTGCGCGCCGGGCCGCGCGCCTGGGCGCGGGCGCGACGTTGGAAGCAGCGCGAGGCGGGGGTGACCGCCCTAACCCAGGGGCTGCTCGCCCTGTCGGCCGGGGACGCACCGGCGGCGAAAGCGGCCATCAAAACCGTCTATCAGGGGCTGGGTGACCGGCCCGTTGCTCTGCTGCTGACCGCGCAAGCGGCGATGCTGACCCAGGATTGGCCGACGGCGCGCCAGGCGTTCACCGACCTGAGCCAACAGCCGGAGGGGGCTTTCCTCGGGTATCGCGGTCTTCTCTCCGTCGAACGCGCCACCGGCAATGACGCGGCGGCGCTGGAAGCGGCCCGGGCCGCCCAGGCGTTGAAGCCGACCGCCCCCGCTGTGCTGCAAGCCCGGCTCGACCTTGCCGCCCGCGCGGGGGATTGGGCCGATTATCGCCAAGCCCTGAGCCTGGGGGGCGAAGCCCTGCCCGCCGACGAACGCCGCCACCGGCAAGCCGTCGCCGCGCTGGCCGATGCCAAGCGCCATGAGGCGGCAGGGAACCCCGCCGCAGCCCTGGTCGCCGTCGACGATGCGCTGGCCTCCGATAAAGCCTTTCTGCCCGCCCTGCTGGCGAAACCCCGGCTGCTGACCGCCGAAGGCCGGGCAGAGGAAGCTCAACGGTTCGCCGAAAAACATTGGGCAAAGCACCCGCATCCGGGCTTTCTGCCCTATCTGCTGACCGCTGGGGACGCGATAGGCCGCTATCGGCAGGCGGAAAAACTGCTGCGCGCCGCCCATCGCCACCCGGAAGCCGAACTGGCGCTTGGGCAGGCGGCACTGCTGGGGCGCCTATGGGGCGAGGCCCGCCGCCATCTCGACGCCGCCCGCGCCGCGCCCCTGACCGAACGCCGGGCACTGATTGCATTGGCCGAGGTGGCGGACGCCGAGCATCAGAACCACGCCCAGGCCGCCCAGTTGCGCGCCGACGCGCAAAGCGCCCCGCTTGATCCGCGCTGGCGCTGCGGCGCCTGCGGTACAGCGGCGCCTGAGTGGGAGCCGGTCTGTTCGACCTGCGGCACGGTCGGCGCCAGCCAATGGGGCCAGCCGGGCGATCCCGCCATCCTGCCAACCCCCGTGCCTGCGACCGCCCCGGCCCTGCTGCCGTGACGCCGCCGCGCCTGCTGGTCTTGGGCGGTGCCCGGTCGGGCAAAAGCGCCTATGCCGAACGCCGGGTGCGCGCCTGGGGCAGCCCCGCCACCTATATTGCCACCGCGCAAGCCTTCGACGATGAAATGCGCGCCCGCATTGCCCAGCACCGCCAGGACCGAGGGCCGGAGTGGGTAACGCTGGAGGCCCCGCTTGATCTGCCTGCCGCGCTTGCGCAGGCTATCCCGCACGGCCAGCCGATCCTGATCGACTGCCTGACGCTCTGGGCCAGCAATCTGCTGCTCGCCGACCGCGCGCCGGAGGATGAAGTCGCGCCCCTGCTCGCCGCCCTCGCTGCCTGCCCGCTGCCCGTCGCCCTCGTGTCGAACGAAGTCGGGCTTGGCATCGTCCCCGACAATGCCCTGGCCCGCCGGTTCCGCGACGCCGTGGGCCGGGTTCATCAGCGCCTCGCCACCGAGGTCGGGGAAGTTGTCTTCCTGGTCGCCGGGTTGCCGATGACGGTCAAACCGCCGCAATGACCGCGCCGGTTTTCGATCCCGACTTCCAGACGCAGTTTGAAACCCTGCTGCGCTGGCGGCGCGACGTGCGGGCCTTTCGCCGTGATCCGCTGCCGCCCGGCCTGCTGGATGAACTCTTGCGGCTGACGCGGCTTGCCCCCTCTGTTGGCTATAGTCAGCCCTGGCGCTGGGTGATCGTCGAAACGCCCGAGGCCCGCGCCGCCGTCCGCGCCAATTTCACCCGCTGCAATGCCGAAGCGCTGGCTGCGCAGGGCGCCGAGCGTGCGTCGCTCTACGCCAAACTGAAACTGGCGGGCTTGGACGACGCCCCTGTGCAGCTTGCCTGCTTCGCGCTGACCGATCCCGAAGCCGGGCACGGTTTGGGGCGGCGAACGATGCCGGAGACCCTGGCCTATTCCGCCGTCACCGCCATTCACACGCTCTGGCTCGCCGCCCGGATGCACGGGATTGGCCTGGGGTGGGTCTCGATCCTCGATGCCGCCGCCGTTGGCGACACCCTGGCGGTGCCGCCCGATTGGCGCTTTATCGCCTATCTCTGCCTGGGCTATCCTGAGACGGACAGCGCGCGCCCGACCTTGGAGCAGGCGGGCTGGCAAGCGCGCTTAGATGATGACGGGCTGGTTCTGACGCGCTAGCGCCCATTCTGCGCGCACGCCCTCATCCTCCTCCGGCCCGTCGAGCGCCGCCAACCGCTCGGGCGCCAGCCGCCCCAGTGCCCAAACGGCCATACCGCGCACCAGCGGGCTGTCGTCGCTCAACCGTGCTTCGACCACGGGCGCGAAACGCGGTTCGCCGCTATTGCCGAGGGCGATCAGCACATTGCGGATAAACCGCGCCCGCCCGATGCGTTTGATCGGCGATCCGGCAAACAGCGCGCGGAAATCGGCATCGTCCAATTCCGCCAAATCGGCCAAGCGCGGCGCGGTGAGTTCGATGCGCGGGAAAAACGCTGCCTCCCGCGTTGCCGAGGCGAATTTATTCCACGGGCAAACCGCCAAACAATCGTCGCAGCCATAGACGCGGTTGCCGATCAACGGGCGGAATTCCGCCGGGATGACGCCCTTATGCTCGATGGTCAGATAGGCGATGCAGCGCCGCGCGTCCAACTGATAGGGCGCCGGAAAGGCCGCCGTGGGGCAAACCGTCAAGCAGCGGGAACAGCGCCCGCAATGGTCGGGTTCCGCCGTCTCGGGCGCGAGGTCCGCTGCCAGGAAAAGTTCGCCCAGGAACAGCCAGGAGCCAAAACGGCGGCTGACCATATTCGTGTGCTTACCCTGCCAACCCAGCCCGGCTTGGACGGCCAGCGGTTTTTCCAGCACGGGGGCGGTATCGACGAAGAGTTTCACCTCCTGCGGCAACCCGAGTTTTGCGGCCTCTGCCACCGCCACGCCCGCCAGGGTGCGCAGGCGGGCCTTCATCAGATCGTGATAATCCTTATTGCGCGCATAGGCAGAGATCGCCCCGCGGTCCGGCTGATCCAGTAACCCCATTGGGTCGTGCGCCGGGGCGTAATTCTGCCCGACGACGAGGATAGAGCGCGCGTCTGGCCACAAGGTTTGCGGATCGGCCCGCCGGTCGGCATGGGCTTCCATCCAGCCCATATCGCCGTGCCGCCCCTCGGCCAGAAACATCCGCAACCCCTCCGCCGCTCGCTGGGGCACCGACGCCGGGGCGAACCCCACGGCGTCGAACCCCAGCGCCAGGGCTTCAGCCCGCAGCCGCGCCCGCAGGTGATCGCTAGGGGATGGAGAGGGTGGCGATGAAGGCATCGCGTTCCTTCTTCACGCTGTCCAGCGCCTGTTTGGCGCGGTCGATGCTCTTTTGCTGGTCGGCCAGCGCGTCTTCAAGGCTCAGGAGATCCTTCATATAGCGCTTGCCGAGGTCACTTTTTTCCAGCGCCGGGGTTGCCGACAGACTCTCGCGCAGGCGCTTCTGCTCGGCGGCGCTGGCGGAGCGGGTGCTTTCGGCGAGGGTAAGGGCGTTTTGGGCATCGGCAAACTTCCCGTTGAGCTGGATCAGCTTATCAAGGGCGGCCCGCACCGGTTCCGGCAGATCACCATTGTCTTGCCGAAACTGCACCCAATCAATCGTGGACGTCGCAATATTGATTGTCGTTGCACCGATACGCTGGGTCACAATCTCCATCTGCCGGTCCGCCCCGCCGGTTAGGCTGATCCGATAACCCGACGGGGTTTCGCGCACCCCGTCGGTCGGGGCTACCAGGGTTGCATCGGCCCCTTGGCGCGGGAAATCGACCAGAATCGGCCGGGTATCGCCCTCCTTCAACACGGCGCGCAGCTTGGTCCGGGTCTCCATTTTTTCCCGGCGCGTAGCAACACCGCGCAGGATGGTGATACCGGTGCTATGGGCCGTGGTCTCTGCCTGCCGGGTCAGCTTGGCCTGCACATCGCGGGCGTACGAAATGAAGCGATTTTCGCCCTTGGGAAACAGATCGAGCCGCCCGTCGCCGACGAACCCGCGCCCGCCGTCGTAGAGTGCCACCGCCCCTGGCGGCAGGCTGCTGTCACCCGCATTGGTCAGTTCGACGGCGGCTTGCAGCGCATTGGCGGCTTCCCGCGTATTCCACACGAGAACCTGCTGCGCCGGAACGGTCTTATCGACAATCGGCACCGAGAGCGATTGCCCCGCCGCCACGCTGATCGTCTGCGGCAGGGTCAAGCTGATCTGCGTCAGCGATTCATCCGCTGTTGCCACCGGCACCGCCGCCAAGGCGCGCGGCGCCACAGAAAATTCCTGCATCTTCCCCATCGGCGGGGCGAGAACCGGCGCGGGAACCGGCGAGGCATTCACCATACTCATGGTCGTCACCGTCCCACGATCCGCCTCCAGCGGCTTCACTTTAGCGACGTTCAGCGCCACTTCCGGCCGGTCCACCCAGGTCGAGGCGTAGAGCGGCTGGCGGAAGGTCACCGGTTGGCCGGAGGAGAGGGTGAGGCGGATATTCTTCCAATCCTTGCCCGTGCGGTTTTCCAGCACCGCCCAGCCTTGCAGCCGCGCGGTTTTACCGTCCGGGGCGAGGTCGAGCCGATAGGTCGCTTTCCACACCGGCGCGGCGACGACATAGGCGAGCTTCACCACCCGTTCGCCCTGGCCCGCAACGGCGACCGATAGGGTGCGGGCGCTGCGATCGCGGCTATTGGCGAGGCTGGCGAGCGCCCGGTCTAGCCGGGCTTGCAGGGCTTTGTCGGACAGGCGCACCGTCGCCCCCGGCTCCAAGATCGTCTCGGTCACGCCGCTATCGGTCAGCAGCGACAGCACGAGGCGGCGCACCGGGTCGGGCTTATCTTTGCCCCCCATCTCCTCCCGCTCCACCACGGCCATCAGGCGGCCTTTCTGGCTGCGCAAGGTATTGTCGATCTCGATGGATTGGCCGACCAGGGCTTGCAGCAGCGCGGGCGTGCTGGTCAGCGCATCCGGCGGAATCGGTAGATCGGCCATCGCCGTCTCGTCGCTGCTGCCCGCCAGGGTCACGCGCTGCACACTGCCCGCCGGATCGAGCACGATCAGGCTTTTCAGCACGTCATCGACTTGGCTGAACGGCACCGTCACGTCCAAGGTCTCGTCGCCGCTGACCTTGGCTTCCTGTTCGACGGTAGCGACGCCCGCCTGGGTTAGCAGCACCGCCGTCACCTGCGGTTCCGCCGCCCAGACTGGAACGGTCAGCAGCAGGGCTGCGGAAAGGGCGGGTAAAAACGGACGCATAGGGGCACTCCGGTTGTCTTGGGCCGTTCCTGGCTTATAGCTTGATTGCGGCAACTCTAGGATAGGCATTCCCAAAAAAGGGCTGACGCGATGGAACCCCCGGCTTTCTATAATGATCTAACGCTCACCGAAGCCGAAGCCTGGCGGCTGATCGCGCGCGGCGCCGCCGATCGCCATAGCCCCTATCACTTGATGCAACTCGCCAGCCTGGGGATGGACGCGGACGGTCTGCCCAGCCCGCGCCTGCGCACGGTCGTTTTGCGCGCTGTGGACGCAAAAGCCCGCGTGCTGCGCTTCCATACCGACGCGCGGTCGCCGAAAGGGGCGGAACTTGCAGCCTGCCCGCGCGTCCAGGTGCTGTTCTATGATCCCGGTCATAAGATCCAACTACGGCTGGACGCGACCGCCGCCCCGGCGCCGGATGAGCTACGCCGCGCGGCTTGGGCCGCGACCAATCGGCACGGGCGGCTCTGCTATGCCGTTACCGGCGCCCCCAGCAGCCCCCAGGCCGTCCCCGCTGCCGATTTTGCCGCGGAGGCGGAGGCGGCGGTGTTCCAGCCCTATCTGCTAACGGTCTCGGGGCTCGATTGGCTCTATCTCGCCGCGCAAGGCCACCGCCGCGCCCGCTTTGCTTATGGAGCGGACGGCAGCGTAACGCATATGGGCTGGCTAACCCCTTAATAGCAAGTTGCGGTGCTCTGAACCGATCACCGCAGCCCTCAAGCGGCGGGCGGGTTTCTCCGAAACCCTTGCCTTCCGCGGCACCCGGCACGTTTGACGTGCCAAGCACGTCAGGAGCCGCGCGGCGCAGTCGCGCCGAGCCAAGGCTCGATGAGTCTTCTCATCAAGCCTTGGTATAAGCCTGTTTATTTTGCGGAGATCGGCGGGGCTTTTTCCAACAGCGCTGCCAAGCCTTCGAAGGCGCCTTCGGCGGCAAACAAGGCCGCCTCGCCCCAGGTTTTATCGAGGCTGCCCGCTGGGATCTGATTTTCCTGCTCGACGGTCCCAAGCTCCGTCCCATCGGGCAGATGCAAGACCCAGCGCAGTTGAATGGTCTGCTGGCCGTTGATCGGCTTACCGAGGGTGACATTGCCGGTCACGACCAGCGCCTCCGCCGTCTCGGCGTCAACGACGCGGACGCCGTTTTCCTTCAGGATAAACTCCAGCGAGCGTTTCAGCGCCACCCGCCCGTCACCCGGCGCACCGTCGATGCCCCAAATGGTGACGCCGCGCACGCCCTGCGCCTCGTTCGCCGCCGCGCTGAGCATCGGCAGCAGCGCCGTGGTGACGCCGCGCGCCATGCGGTCGAGCAGCGGGCCGCTCGGCGCCTGCGCCTGGCCGCGCGGCAGGGCGTCGCGGCGCAGGAAGCTACGGACGCTCCCGCCTTCGGGCGGCACCAGGAACCAAGTGATCTGCAGCTCTTCTTCCTGGGCGGAGAGCGGCACCAAGGTCGCTTCGCCGCGCAGCAGGATCGCCCCGCGATGGGCGATATCGACGGCGGCGGGAATATCTTCATCGCGCAACGCCTGCGCGACCGCCGCGCGCAAGGGACCGCTGAGCGCGGTCGGCAGGCCGGTGACTTCCAGCACGGCGACCCCGTGGGTATCCTGCGGCAGCAGCGCCACCACGCTTCCCTTATCCGCCGCGGTCGGCTGAAAGGGTTGCGGCAGCGGTTGGCAGGCCGTGAGCAGCGCCAGGGCCGCGAGGCTTAAAACGCGATACATCCGGCGATCGTCAGCAGCACGGCGATGGCGAAAAACTGAAAGAGATAGGGCATGCCCCTTACTCGGGAAGGCAAATGGCGGAAATCAGGCGACCATAGTCGGCGGGCGCGCCGCCATTCGCCAGCGTCTCCCGCCGATAGCTGAAAAAACGATCCGGGTCGGCCAGCGTATCGGCCCCCAGCAGTTCCGCCGCGCCCAGGCGCAGTTTTTCGAGCTGGCGCAATAGGTAATTGCCAAGGTCGAACTGCGCGTGCCCGTCGCGGGCGCCGGGTTCGAAGAAATCCATATTGGCGGGATCGGCATCCATGAAGGTTGCCACAAACTCGTCCGAGACTTCGTAGGAGGCGGCGCCGATGCAGGGGCCGATGGCGGCCGCAATGCGGTTGCGCTTCGCGCCTTGGGCGACCATCGCTTCGACCGTCGCCTGTGCCACGCCACCGAGGGCGCCGCGCCAGCCCGCGTGACAGGCGCCGATCACCCCAGCGTCGGCATCGGCGAACAACAGCGGCGCGCAATCGGCGGAAAGCACGCCCAGCACGAGGCCGCGCTGCTTCGTCACCAGCCCATCGACCTGTGGCGCCGCGCCGGGCGCCCAAGGCACGGTCACCGTTGCCACCGCCTTGCTATGCACCTGATAGCCCGTCACCAACTGCGCCCCACCGCTGGCGCCGAGAAATTTCGCCACCCGGTCGCGGTTTTCCGCCACCGCCGCCGGATCGTCCTTCGAGCCGAACCCGGCGTTCAGGCTGGCGTAAATCCCGGTCGAAACGCCGCCCTGACGGGTGAAAAACCCGTGGCGGACGCCGGGACGGTCGAGCAGCGAAGCGGTAAGGGGCGCAAGGCTCATGCAGGCATTCCATCGAAAACGAGCGGCAGCGCCATTTCGCTGGTCGCCGCCCAGCCGATTTTTTCATAGAGCTTCCGGCCATTCGACGTGGCATGCAAGACTGCATAGGCAAGCCCCCGGCGGGTCAGTTCGCTTTGCGCTTGCTGCATCAGATCGCGCGCCAGCCCGCGCCGGCGGTAGGCCGGATCGATGTAGAGATTGAGGATATAGCCGCGCCGGTCGTCGTGCGGATGCGACGGATGCGGCGGCCAAGTTAGGATCATCAAGCCGATACCACCAACGGCGCGGCCTTGGTCTTCGACGATGAAGCCGAAATAGCGATCATCGGCCAGGCGCGGCGCCAGCCACTCGCGGAACGGCACGGCCATCGCGCCAATCGCCATTTCATCCCAGCCGGCTTCCCGGAACATGGTTTCGCGATGCTGGCAGATCAGCGTTAGGTCGGTCGGGGCAACGGGTCGGAAACTGTGCATGGGCGCATCTTTAGCACCCTATACGGTGCTGTCTAGACCGATCAGCCGAGAAATCCCGGCAAAGCCGATAGACCGGCAGGGCCAAGGCCGATGACCTTGAACAGGCTACCCATGCGCTGCGGGGCGATCAGCCGGTCCATGCCTTCTACAATCTCGCGCGCTTGGGCGCGATCAAGGTCGCGGACCAGCCGTTTTGCCCGCTCGACGATGCCAAGCCGCGTTAGGAACAAGCCCTGTTCAATCGGCCCATGCACATCGACGCCCGTTAACCGCGCGGCTTGCCCGACCGCCTCGAAATCGACGTGGGCGGTTAGATCGGCCTCGCCGGGGTCTTTTAACACGGGGTGATATTCATGACGGCGCACGGCCTGCAAGGAATCCCCGGCGGCGGGCTTGGCATAGCCATAGTCGATCAGCAACGCCGCGCCGCCGTAATGGGCAAGACGGCGGCCGATGGCCGTCACCGCCCCCCGAATCGCGGGGGAGACTTCGGCAATACTTGCGTCCGGGGCGGCAGCAACATCGGGGGTCAGCAGGCGGGCAAGTGGCGAGGCGGCGGTCGCGGTTAGAAAGGTAAACTCCCCCTGCGGCGAGAGGCCTACCTGTCGTTCGCGCCATTCCCCGTCGTGCTTAACCAATTGATGGATCGGCAGCGCGTCAAGAAACTCATTCGCCAGCAGCAGAAAGGGACCGGGCGGCAGATCGGTAATCCGCTCGTGCCACTCGACCCGCTCGCCTTCCAGGGCTTTGGCTTGGCGGGCACGCAGCACTGGGCTGGTTTCGACCATATGAACGCGCACGGCGGCATGGAAGCCGGGCGCCACCAGCCGCACCGCCCGCAGCGCATCGGCCATCAGCGTGCCGCGTCCCGGCCCGAGTTCGACCAGATTGATCGGATCGGGCTGGCCGAGCAGCCCCCAGACATGGGCCGACCAGAGGCCGAGCAATTCACCGAACATCTGCGAGCATTCGGGCGCGGTGACGAAATCGCCGCCCGGGGCCGAAAGCGCGCCGCCGGGGGCGCCGCCCAGCGGGTCGCGGGTCCGGTAATAGCCGCGCGTCGGATGGCCGAGGGCAAGGCGCATATAATCGGCAACCGTGATCGGCCCCAGCTCGAGCCGCCGCCGCAGAATCTCGGTTAGGGTCTCGCTCATGCAGCTCGCGACGGGGCAGCCGCAGGTTTCGCCCGCAGCATTAGCCAGATACCGACCAGGATCATCGGCAGCGACAGCCACTGCCCCATCGTCGTCCCGGCGACGAGGAAGCCGAGGAAAGAATCCGGCTGCCGGAACAATTCGCCGATACTACGGGCAACCCCATAGCCCGCCAAAAAAGCACCGCTGAGGAAGCCGGGACGCCCCCGGAAGCCCTTCACCTCCAGCACGCGCAGCAGGATGAAGAGCAGCAAACCTTCCAACGCCGCCTGATAAAGCTGGCTGGGGTGGCGCGGGTCCGGCCCGCCCGTCGGGAAGATCATGCCCCAGGACACATCTGTCACCCGGCCCCATAGTTCGCCATTGAGGAAATTCGCGATCCGCCCGAGACCGAGGCCGATGGGCACGACGCCGACCAGTAGATCACCGAAGGCCAGCAGCGGAATCTTGCGGCGGCGGGTGAAGAGGATAGCGGCGATAATCACCCCCAGCGCCCCACCGTGGAAGGCCATGCCGCCGTTCCAGACCTGAAAAATCTCTGCCGGGTTCTGGATATACTGGCTGGGCTTATAGAACAGCACATAGCCCAAGCGCCCCCCGAGGATGACCCCCAGGGTCGCCCAGGTCAGGAAATCGTCAATATCGGTGCGGGTCGCAACCTTGGGCGCCTTAGTCGCCAGGGCGATCATATAGCGCCAGCCCAGGATAATCCCGGCGATATAGGCCAGGGCATACCAGCGAATCGCCACCGGGCCGATAGCCACCGCCACCGGGTCGATGGCCGGAAACATCAGGGCAGGCAAAACAATCAGGCTCATCGTGCCGCATCCTCAGGCATAAGGGTCTTCCCGCAGCAGATAATCCCGCACATAGGTGGCAACGCCGTCTTCCAGCGCCGTCAGCGGTTTATCATACCCGGCAGCGCGCAGGCGATCCATGCGCGCCTCGGTGAAATATTGATATTTCGGGCGCAGGCTTTCCGGCATGTCGATAAACTCGATCGCCGGCGCCCGGTTGAGGGCCGCGAAGACGGCCTTCGCCAAATCGGCAAAACTGCGCGCCTGCCCGCTGCCCGCGTTGAACAATCCGCTAACCGCCGGGTGATCATAGGCCCACAGCATGATCTCGACGATATCGCCGACCCAGACGAAATCGCGCAACTGCCCGCCATCGGCATAGTCGGGGTGGTAGGATTTGAACAACCGCGCCCGTCCGGTCGCCTCGATCTGCGGCAGAATATGGGCGACAACGCTTTTCTGGCCGCCCTTATGGTATTCGTTCGGGCCATAGACGTTGAAAAACTTCAGCCCCACCCATTGCGGCGGCAGCGGCCCGCCCTTTTCCACCAGCCGGGCGATGCGCCGGTCGGTGGCATGCTTCGACCAGCCATAGGCGTTCAGCGGCTCCAGCTTGGCGAGCGCATCAAGGCCGCCATCATCGTCAAACCCCGCCGCCCCATCGCCATAGGTCGCGGCGGAGGAGGCGTAGATCAGCCGCGCCCCGCGCCACGCACACCAATCGAACAGTTTCAGCGTCAGCGCGAAATTCGATTGGTTGATCAGATCCGCATCGGTTTCGGTGGTGCTGGAAATCGCGCCCAGGTGAAAAATCACGTCGATTTCCGCCGCATGGGCATCGAGGAAGGCGAAACATTCTTCGGGCGGCACCACGGCGGCCAACTCGCGTTTGGCGATATTGCGCCATTTTTCGTCCGTCCCCAGCCGGTCGATGACGACAAGATCGTGCAGCCCCCGCGCTTCCAGCCCGCGCAGCAGATTGGAGCCGATGAACCCGGCCCCCCCGGTGACGACGATCATAGTCAACCTCTTCCCTCAGTCTTGCCCCGGTTATAGGCGAGGCGCTTTCCGGCGGCAATGTGGCAGGCGCACGCAAAGCCCTTGCCGGGGGCGCGGCGCCGTCTCTAACTAGGGTTGCTATTCTTTGCGACGGAGTATCCCCCGATGACGTTCGGCAGCACCGCCTTCGATTTTCTCTTTCTGCCGGGGCGCGGAAATTCCGGCGCCGATCATTGGCAGACCCATTGGCTGGGCCTGTTTCCCAACGCCAGCCGGGTCTTGCAGGCCAATTGGGACGCGCCCGACCCCGTCGATTGGATCGCCCGCCTCGATGCCGCCGTCCGCGCTGCCCCGCGCCCGGTGGTGCTGATTGGCCATTCGCTGGCAACGATCACCACGGTCAAATGGGCCGCCCGTGCCGAAGCCGACCTACTGGCGAAAGTGCGCGCCGCCTTTCTGGTCGCCGCCACCGACGTTGGCAACCCCGATCCATCCTTCGATCTGGTGCGTCCCTTTGCGCCGGTGCCGATGGAAAAACTCTCCTTCCCGACCCTAGTGGTCGCCAGCCGCAACGATCCGCGCGTCAGCTTCGCGCGCTCCGAAGCCTGCGCCGCCGCCTGGGGGACCGATTTCGCCGATGTGGGGGAGCTTGGGCATATCGGCAATGCGGCCAATCTGGGCATCTGGCCGACCGGCCTGCTGCTGCTCGGGCGGTTGCTGGGCCGGGCAGGGTTGTAAACCGCCCTCGCCTTACCCGCCGCCCTTCGCTATCCTCGGTCGACTGACCGCTGCCGGGGAAGCCCATGAGTCTCGACGTCGCCGATAGCCTGCCGCCCCCGCCCGGCCTTGCGCTGCATCACACGATCCGGGGCGGCGCCCTGGGGTGGATCGCTTTCAGGAATAGTCTGCTGACGCTGCTGACGCTGGGGGTTTGGAGCTTCTGGGCCAAAACCCGCATTCGGCGCTATCTCTGGGCCAATATCCAGATCGACGGCGACCCGCTGCACTATACCGGCACCGGGTTCGAACTGTTCAAGGGCGCTTTCATCGCCCTATTGGTGCTGATGGCCGTGTTCATCCCGGTCAATATTCTGGGGTCGGCGGGTCATCCCTGGCTGGCCAGCGGTCTGCAACTCGGCCTGATCCTGATGCTAACGCCGCTCGGGATGTTTTTTGCCCGGCGCTACCGACTGTCGCGAACGGAATGGCGTGGTATCCGCGCCGCCTTTTCGGGGCCGCTGAAGCCGTTTTTTTGGCAGAGCCTTGGCCTGGGGCTGCTGAGTATCATCACGCTTGGGCTGACCGAACCCTACCGGCAGGTCTATATGGAACGGTACTTCTGGGACCATTCCTTCTTCGGTACACAGCGATTCTCCAGCGACCTAACAGTCTCGACGATTGGCAAGGTCTATTATCTCGCCTGGGTTTTCTTCTTTGTGCCGACCGCTTCGTTAATCTGGTCGGTCTGGACGGCAACCCAGGGCGATCTCAGCCTGTTGACCGATGAAAACCAAATGGCCTCGCTCGCGACCGCACGCAACGGAGGGGCATTGATCGGTTTTTTCGTCGGAACCATGCTCTCTGTGATCACCTATCTGATCTATCGCGTCCGCCTGCTGCGGGCGGTTCTGTCGAGCCTTAGCCTCGGCGGCCTGCGCGTATCGTCAGAGTTTACCGTTGGGCGGGCCGTGATAATCGCGCTGGGGGCCGGGTTCATGATCCTGGTGCCGGGCGGGATGCTGATTATTGCCATTAGCATGCTTGCGAAAGCGGTCTCGGGGGGAGTCGCGGTTTTGGGCGTCATCCTGACGCCCTTCCTGACCCTGGCCGTCGGTTCGGCTCTCTGGGCGCGCTTCTGGACGGCGCCGTTCACATCGGCCCTGGTTGCGACAACCCACCTCACCGGCACGCTTGAGCTTGAGGGGATTGGCCAGAGCATAGCGCCCACCCCTGGACGGGGGGAGGGGTTGCTCAGTGCGGTCGATTTCGGTGCCTGATCCCCGTGCCACCGGGCGCTACAGCGATGGGGTGACGGCGGCCCAGCGCGCCGTTACGCTGTCGGTTGAGGGCGATGGGCTGATCCTGGCCACCGATACAGGGCCGCTGACCCGCTGGCCGTGCGCCGCCATTCGTCTGCGGGATGGCGCCCAGCAAACGGCCCGCGCCGGGGTTGCCGTGCTTATCCACGAGGCGGAACAAGTCCGGCTGACGGCGCTGACCGATCTCGATGCGCTGCGCCCATTTCTGCCGCAGTTGACCGCCCCGACCTCCAAACAGCGACAGGAACGCCGGGCGACGGTCCGCTGGCTCGGCGGCATTGTCGCCGGGCTTGCCGCGCTCTATTTTCTGCTGCCGCCGCTTGCCGCCTGGGGCGCCGCGCTCATCCCCCTAAGCTGGCAAGCGCATCTTGGCGACGAGACCGAAACGGCGATTGTGAAAGCGCTCGCGCAAAAACCGATGCCCCCCGCCGCCTGCGCCGATACGCAGGATACGCCGGTGCTAGCCCGGGTGGCGGAAGCCCTGGCGACTGCGGCGGATTTGCCCGCGCCGCCGCAGATCAGGGTCTATCCGGTCGCGCTGCCCAATGCTTTCGCCCTGCCCGGCAACCGCATCATCCTGACGCGCGGCCTGTTAAAGCGCCTGCAAACGCCCGAACAGGTTCTGGCCGTTCTGGCCCATGAAGCCGCCCATCTGGCCCATGCCGACCCGTTGGCGGCGGTGATCCAGCATATGGGCTGGAGTTTGGCGGCCCAGACGCTCTTCGGTATCGGCACTGTCGCCAGCCTGGCGGAAATCATGCCGATTCTGGCCTATCATCGCGATATTGAACGGCGGGCCGACCGGGATGGCGCGCGCTATCTCTTGGCGCTTGGGCGCGCCCCGACGCTGTTGGGCGAGGCGCTGCAACGGCTGCCCGAGACTGAAATGGCCTTTGTCCCGCAATGGTTTTCCACCCATCCCGACACGGCGGAACGGGTGGCGGCGCTCGCGGAACTGCCAAAACCCGGTCTTGCGACCATCGGCTTTACCTATTCGCCAGCCGACGTTACGGCACTTCGGAAAGCCTGCGGCGTCTAACGGGTGCCACCGGGCGCAGGCGCGCCAGTCCAACCAGCAGGATTGCCGCCCCGACCAGCAGGGCCACCCAATGGGCCGGGCGCAGGCCGAGGCCGGTCATGAGATTAGCCCCAAGGATCGCGGTCAGCGGCGCCCCGCTGCGCACGGCGTACCAAGCGGCTTCGATCCCTGCGGTCGCCAGCACCACAAGCGGCAGGCTGAGCGCCAAGCCCCAGCCGGTGCGCGCGGCGGGCCAGCGCAGCAGCAGCACCCAGAGCGTGAGGCCGATCATCACCATCGGCTCGCTCACCTCCAGCTTCGATTGCAGGCCGAAGTGCCAGAGCGCGAGGGCGGCGAGCGGATAGGTCAACCGATGCAGCCCCCGCCATGCCCGCCCGCCGAGGCGGCGCAGCATGCCATCGGTGGAGGTCGCGGCCAGTGCCAGCAGCCCAAGCAACGCAACAAAGCCAATCGTGAGATAGAAGCGCAGCCAGATTTCCGACGCAACCTTGCCAAGATCGCCCGCGAGATCGACGGTGTAGAGCGTGACATGCAGCGCGGCATAGGCGAAAACCGCCACCCCGATCATCCGCCGCACCAGGGCCAAAGCGGGCAGGCGCAGCATGTGCCGGAAAGGCGTTAGCGCTAAGGAGATCAGCCAGAGACGGACGGCCCAATCGCCGCTGCGGTGGATCGCCTCCATATAGGGGCGCGGCCCCAGCCCGCCCGCGCCGCCAAAAGCGCGGAATACCAGCCAAAGGGCGGGCAAAAAGAGCGCCAGAAAAACCGCTAGCTTAAAGGGGGAAAACCGCCCGTCCCGCGTTCGCCAAGGGATGCCCACGCGCCTCTCTCCTCCCATCTCTCTGCCGTTGAGTTCGCCGCCGCGCGGGGGAAAGTTACGGCCCCACGTCCAGCAGCGGGTCGAGATCGCCCTCGCGGGCCGCAAGTTGGGCGCTGGCCTTTCCCGCCTGGGTCAGGGTTAGGCGCAGGCTGGCCCCGGCAATCGTCAGCGTTTCCGACAGGCGCCGCCGGGCAGGATCCTCTTGCAGCCGGGTCAGCAGCGCCTGCCAGACCCGATCCCCCGCTTGGCGCAGCTCGTCCGGCTGCGGTGAGATTGGCGTGAGGGCAAGCGCCGTCAGCCCGAGTTGCAGCCGCGCCGTATCGCGCGCCACCGGTCCAAGGTCGGCCAGGGCCGCCCCCAGATCGGCAGTCACCTGCACGCGGTACAGCCGATCCTCCTCCGCCTCAGCAAAAACCCCAAGGCCGCTGCCTTTGCCGACCAGAACCGCTTGCCCCAGCGGGCCGGTCTGGGGTTCCCACGCCGTTACCAGCCCTTGATCGGTCAGGGTCGTCTGCCAGTGGGCGGCGCTTTGTCCCAGGGCCAAGGGACCGAAGCGCGTCGGTGCCTCCGGCGGCGGGCCGGGATCGGGGGGCGGACCTACCGGCGGACTGCTGGCTTCGGGCACAGGCTCTGGCGGCGGTGCAACTGGGGCTGCAACGGGCGCGGGCGGCGGCGCTTCGATCTTTGGCGGCGGTTCTGGCGCAGGTATCGGCTTAGGGGCTGGGGGCAGTTCAAGCGTCGTTGCCACGGCGGACGGACGCGGCGGCATCCAGAGGTCGCGCGTCAGCGCGCCGAGGGCGATGCTCCCGGCCAACAGAAAGCTGCCGTAGATCATCGCCACTAGAGCGCGGGTTGCGGGCGGCGGCACGGGAACGAGGCGCGGGGACAAAAGTCCCACCCCCAAACCGACGGCTGCCGCGACCGTAAGACCGAAAAGAATAAAAATCATCGCGCTAAGTTTGACCTGTTGCGCAACCTCTGCCAAGAAACTACGGGGATTTTATGACACATTAGGGGGAAATCGTGGCGGGCGAGCATATTTTGATCGTCGAGGACGACGAGGCGGTTCGATCCTTGCTCGCCGCCTTGATGCGGAAAGCGGGCTACACCGTCACCCTGGCGGTCGATTGGACCCAGACGCAGGGGATTCTGCCGAAGACCCGTATCGATCTGATCCTGCTCGATCTGACCCTGCCAGACGCGCGCGGCGTGATGCTGGTGCGCGAGTTGCGCGCCGCCTACTCCGGCCCCGTTATCATCGTATCGGAACGCGGCGCACCCGACGACCGCGCCTCGGGCCTGGAACTGGGGGCGGAAGATTATCTGCCAAAGCCGGTTTTCCCGCGCGAACTGCTGGCGCGGGTACGCAATGTACTGGACCGCCGCCGCCCGGGCGAAAGCGAGGCCGGGGGCGGCACATTGTTCCGCTTTGCCGGCTGCACGCTCGATGCCTCCGCCCGTATCGTCACCGGGCCGGATGGGCTGCCGGTCGATCTGACCCCGGCGGAGTTCGACCTACTGCAAGCCCTGGTGCGCCGCCCGACCCGTGTGCATTCCCGTGAGGAGTTGATGGAAGCGCTCGGCACCGCCGAAGGCGAAACCAGCGCCCGCAGTATTGATATTCTGGTCAGCCGCTTGCGCAAAAAGCTGGGCGAGGATGCGGGCGTGCTGATCGAAACGGCACGCGGCCACGGCTACCGCTTCGCCGGGCGGGTCTCGACGGGGGCGTAAGCGCCCTAGTCCCGGTCCGGCGCACCGAGCGGAAAGAGCCCGCGATAGGGCCGAGCTTCATCGATGGCCCGCTTGAAAGACGGGCGGGCCTTCAGCCGCTCGCGATAGGCGTACAGTCGAGTGAATGCCGGGTCGATGGGATGGGTCCAATCGGCATAAAAGAGGGCGGGGGCGGCGGCGCAGTCGGCAAGGCTAAAACGGTCCCCAATAGCCCATTGGCGCCCTGCTAAGCGGTCATCCAACCACGCATAGCTCTGCTCAAGTAACGCCCGCGCTTGGGCAACTCCCACAGGGTCGCGCGGCTGATCACCGCGCAGCGCGTCGAACACAACCTTCTGCTGCGGCGTTTGAATGTAATTATCGAAAACCCGGTCGAGGAAGCGGGCTTCTAGCATCTCGTCCTCCGCCTCCGGCACTAACCGGACCGCACCGGGATAATTCCGGTCGAGATACTCAATGATCACGGTCGATTCGCAGATCGTCCGATCCCCGTCCACCAGAGCGGGCATCCGCTGGAGTGGCCAAAGACGGGCAAACTCGGCGGCGGCATCGGTCTGATCCGGGCCAAGTTGGCGAAAGGTGAAAGGCGTCCCTAACTCGTACAAGGCGACCAGCACCTTCTGGCAATAGGACGAAAGTGGATGGGCGAAAAGCGACAGCGACATTGAAGCCTCCCGAGGGGCAGTGAACCGGTTTTGAAATGCAACCGGTTGTAGCCTACGGAAACCGCTCTTATATCGCAATCAGTTTAATCAGGAGGTAGGCGCGTGGATGCACATCGGTCAGGCTGTCCAATTAATCTGACCCTGGAAATGCTGGGAGACCGCTGGAGTCTGATCGTCATCCGCGACGTGATGTTCGGTGACCGCCGCTCCTTCCGAACATTACTGGCGCAGTCGGAAGAGGGGATTGCCTCCAATATCCTGGCCGACCGGCTAAAACGGTTAACGGCAGCGGGGCTACTGACCAAAGCCGCCGATCCTAGCCATAAGCAAAAGACGCGCTACAGCCTGACCGATCCGGCAATCCAACTTGTACCGCTGTTAGCGATGATGGGCGGCTGGGGGCGACAGCATACGCCCGCGTCGGTCGCGCTCTCGGTGCGGGCAGAAATTTTAGAAACGGGCGGGCCGCCGCTGTGGGCAGCCCTCATGGACGACTTACGTCACCGCCACCTCGGCGCGCCACAGCCGACGCGCCAGGTTTTGGCCGAACTCAATGCAGCTTTCGCAGAAAAGCTGGCCGACGCCGATAAGATCGACGGCTGACTAGGCCCGCCGCGCCGCCAGCGTCAGCGTGCTCCAGCCTTTGCGGCGTTGGCGGTTGACGAGGCGCAGGCCTTGGCGGCGATGAGCGGCGAGCACCATCGTTTCCTGATTTTCCAGCAGGCCGGACAGGATGACGGTGCCGTCTTTCGACAGGTGCCGCTTCAGGTCTTTCGACAATTGGCACAGCGGCCGCGCCAGAATATTGGCAACGATCAGATCGAAGGGCTTGTTGCGCCCGATGATCGGCAGGCGATAGCCCGCGCCCTGTTCCACCCGCACCCACCCGGCTTCGCGGTTAAGGCGCATGTTTTCCCGGGCGACGCGCACCGATTCGCGGTCGAGGTCGGAGGCGATGACCTTACGGCGGTAGCGTTTGGCCATGGCGAGGGCAAGAATCCCCGACCCGCAGCCGACATCCAGCGGTTTTTTCGGGCGGCGGACCTTGCCGATGCGGTCGATGGCGATCAGGCAACCGCGCGTTGTTTCATGCTCGCCCGAGCCGAAAGCCGTCGCAGCATCGAGCAACAAGGGGATTGAGCCAGAGGGTGCCAACCCTTCGAAGTGCGAGCCGTGGATGAAAAACCGCCCGATAGTCTGGGCCGGAAAGGCCCGGCGGTTTTCCGCCAACCAATCGGTTTGCGGCAGGGCCTCGATCTCGAACTTAGGCACGGTCAGGCCGTGCGCGTCGCCTGCCGCTTTCAGCGCGGTTTCGACAATCACCGCATCCGGTTCTTCGATGGCATAGGCTTCGACCCGCCAATCGCCGCCGGGAACGATTTCGAAGGCGGCAATCGCCACCGCCATCTCGTCCAGCGCATCGGCGAAGGGCTGCACCGCCGCCTGCTTCACGATCAGAGTGATCTTATATTCCTGCGCCATTCCAGCCCTCGCCGCCTAACCTATCGTAGGGCGGACCCTAAAGCGGATCGCGGCGCGGGAAAAGTCTTTACCCGCCTGCCGCTTCCGATTTCTTCATGGCGATTTCGAACATTTCGAAGGTCTCCGGCGTCAGGCTGAGGAACTGGGCACCCAGCCCCCGGACAGAGGGAACATGGCGCTTCACTTCCGCCCGGAAGAACCCGGCTTTATTGGTCTTATCGAGGCGGATCATGCCAGAAAACTGCTGACCGATGGTCAGCTTACCGCCGTATTCGCCGATGAGAAAGCCCGACAGCGACCAGTTAACCGTGCGATACGCAACGCTAAAGAGCAACGGCGGCAGGTCGGCGGTGGGGTTATTTTCCTTCACCGCGTAATATTTCGCCAAAAGCTCGTTACCTTCCGCCGAGTGCAACTCGAAGGAAGCCGCCATTTTCTTATTGATAAAATCGACGCGCGCCGCGTGGCCATCGAACAGGAAGACCTTTGGGCTACCGCCAATTTTCAATACACCGGTGAAATCGTCGCCGGTGCCAAGCCCCCCGTCGTAGTCCGATAGGATAAACTTCCCCGGCGCCCAAACGCGGGTTTTATAGACCTTGTCGCGCAGGTCGATGAACAGATTGGGCATGGTCAGCCGCTTATCGCGCACTTTTGCGCGGGCGGCCCCCGGCTTGGCTTGTGGACGACCGATCATTCTGAGTGTCTCCCCCACCGCAGTCCGAACATTCTGACTCAAGATTTGTTAACAGAGTCGGAATCCGGCACGGTCTTGCTATCTTACACCCAGTATCACCGCATTTTTTCGATAAACGCAGCCATAACGTGTTTAATTCCAGCAGCTTCGAAGGCGACTTGCAACTTATCGCCATCGGCAGCCTCCACAACCCCCGATCCGAACTTCTGGTGAAAAACCCTTTCACCGACAGTGAATTTCGGCGCTGAGCCCGAGACGAGGCGCGCGGCCTTGCCTTCAATCACCGGCCCCCGGCTGGGCGCGGCGCGGCGTGCGGCCCAGCGTTCGGCATTGGTTTCGCCGCCGCCATAGGACGAACCACCGAAACTGGCGCCGCCATAGGTTTCGACCGTTGGGCGACGATAGGCTCCAGCAAGGCCGGTCGCCGCCGATAGATCGATCTGATCGCCCGGCAATTCGGTGATGAAGCGCGACGGCAATAGCGACTGCCATTGGTTATGAATGCGCCGGTTGGCGGCATGGAAGACGTAAGCGCGCTGCCGGGCGCGGGTTAAGCCGACATAGGCGAGGCGGCGTTCTTCCTCCAGCCCGCGCGCCCCGGTTTCATCCAGGCTGCGCTGATTGGGGAAGACCCCTTCCTCCCACCCCGGCAGAAACACCGTATCGAACTCCAGCCCTTTGGCAGCGTGCAGGGTCATCAGCGTCACCTGCGCCTGCCCGCTCTCCTCCGCCCGTTCGGTGACGAGGCTGACGTGCTCCAGGAACGCGGGCAGCGTTTCGAACTCTTCGACCGCGCGCACCAATTCCTTCAGGTTTTCCAGCCGCCCCGGGGCTTCGGGCGATTTATCGGCCTGCCACATGGCCGTATAGCCCGAATCGTCCAGCACCTGTTCGGTCAGTTCGGCGACGGATAGGCCCTGCGCCAACTGCCGCCAGCGGTCGAAATCGGCCAGAAAGCGCGACACGGCCTTGCGCGCCGCCGGTTTCAACTCGTCGGTCGTCACCACGTCATAAGCCGCCAGGGTCAGCGATAGGTTCGCCGCGCGCGCCGCCCGGTGCAGGGTCTGCAACGCAACATCGCCGATGCCGCGCCTGGGGGTATTGACGATCCGCTCGAAAGCCAAATCATCGTCGGGCTGGGCGATGAGGCGCAAATAGGCAACGGCATCGCGCACTTCCGCCCGTTCATAGAAGCGCAGGCCGCCGATGACGCGGTACGGCACGCCGAGGGTCAGCAGCCGTTCTTCGAACTCGCGGGTTTGGAAGCCCGCGCGCACCAGAATCGCCATATCGCCCAGCGACTGGCCGTCGCGCTGCAAGGCTTCGATCTCATCGCCAATCTCGCGCGCTTCTTCCGACCCATCCCAGACGCCGCGCACTTTGACCGGCGCCCCGCCCGTTTGATCGGTCCAGAGGGTTTTGCCGAGACGGCCTTCATTATGGGCGATCAAATGCCCCGCCGCCGCCAAGATCGGCGCGGTGGAGCGGTAGTTTTGCTCCAGCCGGATCACTTTCGCGTCGGGGAAGTCCTTATCGAACTTCAGGATATTATCGATTTCCGCCCCGCGCCACGCATAGATCGACTGATCATCGTCACCAACGCAGCAAATATTCTTGCTCTGCTGGGCCAGCAGCCGCAGCCAAAGGTATTGGACGACGTTTGTATCCTGATACTCATCGACCAGAATATATTTGAACTTGCGGTGATACTCGGCCAGCACGTCCGGGTGCTGCTGGAAGATCGTCACCATATGCAGCAACAGGTCGCCGAAGTCGCAGGTATTGAGAACCTTCAACCGCTCCTGATACTGGCGATAGAGATCAACCAGCCGCCCGCCGGCCAGCTCCCCGCCATCATCCAGCTTCAATTTTTCCGGCGTCAGCCCGCGGTCCTTCCAACGCTCGATAGTGCCGAGCAGCAGTTTGGCGGGCCAGCGTTTCTCATCGACCGAATTGGCCTGCAAAATTTGCTTCAGCAAGCGAAGTTGATCGTCGGTATCGAGAATGGTAAAGCTGCTTTTGAGGCCCACAAGTTCCGCATGGCGTCGCAGCAACCGCGCCGCGAGGGCGTGGAAAGTGCCGAGCCAAATATCCTGCGCCACCGGGCCGATCAGATTGGCCACGCGCTCCCGCATTTCTCGCGCCGCGCGATTGGTGAAGGTCACGGCCAAAATCTGCCAGGGCTGCGCCCGGCGGGTGACGATCAAATGGGCGAGGCGCGTGATCAGCACCCGCGTCTTGCCCGTGCCCGCCCCCGCCAGTACCAGCACCGGCCCTTCCGTCGCCTCTACCGCCGCGCGCTGCGGCGGATTAAGGCCGGTCAGATAGGCTGGCGGCGCGTCGGGGGCATCCGGTTCGGGAAGATCGGCAAAGGAATCGTTCATGATCCGTTGTCTATACTGGACGGACGGCGGAAAGGCTACAGCGGCCTTCCGCCTCTGGACTTACGGGGCAATAGGTCTAAATCTGGGATAGAAACGCCAAGAAGGAAACCGGCATGCGGATCATTTGGGCCAGTCTCGGCGGGGTCGCGGTGGTTCTCGCCATCGCGGGTATCCTGCTGCCCTTACTGCCGACGACGCCGTTTCTGCTGCTGGCGGCCTTTGCTTTTGCCCGGAGCTCTCCCCGCCTCGAAGCCTGGCTGCTGGGGCACCGTCACCTCGGGCCGCCGATCCTAGCGTGGCGGGAGCAGCGGGCCATTGGGCGCAAAGCCAAGCGGCTGGCGCTGGCGACAATGGCGGCCACCCCCGTGCTGACATGGGCGGTCGGCGTCGATCCGATGATTGTCGCGCTCCAGGTCGCCGTGCTCGCCGCCGTCGCCCTCTTCATCGCCACCCGCCCGCTGCCGCAGACGGAGCGGCTTTAAGGCCTTACGCTCGGACGCGCGCGACGAATTGATCGACCTCGTGGCGCAGCGAGCCTGCCGTTAGCGCCAATCCCGTCGCGGCGCTTTGGACCGAGCCCGAGACGGCGGCGGCGGTCGTTGTCGCATCGGCAACCTGCAGAATATTGCGGTTCACCCCAACCGCGCCCTGCGCCACTTCCTGCACCGTCCGGGCGATTTCCTGCGTCGCGGCGCCCTGCTGTTCGACCGCAGCGGCGATGGCGGCGGCGACCTCGTTCACTTCGCGCATGGTCCGCGTGATATCGGCGATATTGCCGACGGCGACTTGGCTTTGGCCGCCGATAGTCGAAACAAGACTACGGATTTCCTCCGTCGCCCGCCCGGTCTGGGTTGCCAGCGCTTTAACTTCCGCCGCGACCACGGCGAACCCCTTACCCGCGTCCCCAGCGCGCGCCGCCTCGATGGTCGCATTCAGCGCCAAGAGGTTCGTTTGCCCCGCGATGCCGTTGATCAGATCGACGACCTGCCCAATGCGCTGGGCATCGCTGGCCAACTGCCGCATCTGCTGTTCCGAATGGTCGGCCGCGGCGCTGGCCGCGCCGGTGATGCTGGCGGCGTGATTGACCTGCCGCCCAATCTCACCAATTGCGCTCGTTAGTTCCTCAGCGGCGGCAGCCACAGTCTGACTATGCCCGACCGCAAGATCGGAGGCGCTGCGCACGTCCTCCGCCCGGTTCTGGGTAACGCCGACCGCCGTCGCCAATTCATCCGCCGACCCGCGCATATCCTGCGCCGCCCGGCCCACATCCTCGACGATATGGCGAACGCTGGCTTCGAACCCATCGGCCAGCCGGTGCAGGGCGGCGCGGCGCTCCTCCTCCGCCCGGCGTTCGGCATCGGCTTTCTCGCGGTTCAACTGTTCGACGGCGACAGCGTTGGCGTGGAAAACCCGCAAGGCTTCCGCCATTGCGCCGATTTCATCCCGGCCCGTATCCTCGACCAGCGCGGTATAATCGCCCTGGGACAGGCGCCCCATCGCGCCAATCAGGCGCATCAGGCGGCGAATGATCCGGCGGCTGACGTAGAACCAGCCAATGCAAACCGCCAGAACCACCGCCCCCGCTGCAACCCCAAAAAGCTGCCGCACCCCTTGGGTGATGACGTCGCGCACGTCCTGCGCCGCCGAGGTGACGCCCGCCCGCGCTTCTGCCACCAGCTTGGCCGTCCGGTCGCGCAACCGGTCGGCAATCGTCGCGTTGGAGACCAACAGCAGGTCGCGGTCCTGACCATCGAGCAGCAAATCGGTTTGCTTCTGAAAGGGCGCGCTGGCCAGCAAGGTTACCCAAGCATCGCGCGGCGGGGCGATTTCGGCCTGATCGGCGGCGGAGAGGCCCTCCACCAAGCGGGCCAGCGTCACCTGCTGTTCGGCAACGACACGGCCTGCGCGAGCCACGGCCTCGGGATCGGTCATCGCGGGCAGGGTTTGAATTTGCGTGACCAGCCGGGCATTGAGTTGCCGCAGCAAGGTGCCGGTCTCGGCGTGCGAGAGCCGCGCCGCCGATTGATCGAAATCCTGAGCGGTCAAATCGACCGACAGCATGGTTTCCGCCAGAGCGCTGCGGGTGGCGCTGGTGCTATCCACCAAACGGCGGATATCGGCCAGCATGCGGGCCATATCGTCGATATAGGAGATATAATCGGTGATTTCCGACGCATCGGTGGTCGCCCGCAACGCCTCGATCAACCGGCGGGCGTCTGCTTGGGTCGGCTCGACCTTTTGCCACAGCGCGGCCCTACGGTCGGCATCGGGCGCCGCCACCAGATCGGGACCGTAGCTCGCCAGCCGTTCCGCCGTCGCCGCAAGCCGCAGCGCGGTTTCGATTTGCGGCAGCCGCTGATCGGCGACGAGGCTCATGCGCTCCGCCACATCGGCGAAGGCCACCCAGGCCACCAGCGCCGCCACGATGGGCAGCGCCGAAATTGCCCCGAAAGCCAGCCAGAGCCGCCCCCGGATTCCCAGTGCGGATGCAGACGTTATCATCGTTCGGCCTATCGTTAGGAAATACCGGAACCCTTACCGGCAAACGATGAACATATTGTGAAGAAGCAAAAATTGTTAACACGAAAACTCTGGCGCGGAGTCTTGGATTTATTTCGATCTCAAAATAAGAAAGAACGCCGCCCAAAGGGCGGCGTTCCTGCAACTTATCAGCGAAGTAAAACTGATTACTTCTTGATGTTCGCCAGAAGCGACTTCACTTCGTCGATGCTGGCGGTCACACGGGCGCTGATCACCGACGCGGCATCCTGGTTCGACTTGGCGAGCAGGTCGGCCAGTTCCTTCATGTTCGACAGGGCCTTTTCAAAAGCCTGCTTGGCGAGGTCGGTCTGCTTTGCCAGCTTTTCTTCCGGCGTGCCCTGGGCCACGGCATCGCGCAGGGCGGCGGCGGTTTCTTCCAGGGTCTGGCGCAGAATTTCGGCCTGACGGCGACCAACGGCCTGAAGGCCTTCGAAGGCGAGTTGGTTGGCGGCGGTGATCGCTTCGATGTTACGGCGCTGGGCGCTGACCAGGGCTTCCACATCAAGGCCGGGGATCTTGTAGTCGGCGGCGATCTTGGTGAAGTCGATATCGAAGAACGGGTTCTTGGTCATGGCAGTCTCTCCGGGTTGGCGTTTTTGCTGCGGTGCAACATGACTAAACCTTGTCACAGCTCCAGCCTAATTTCAAGGCATTTTGTGCGCTGCAACATAACTCTTACGTGCAACCCTGCCCCTCGCCAAAGACAGGAGGCCTTAGGAGGCGTCCGCGGTCGGCGGGGCCATATCTGGTATGGTCGGCAAGGCCAACGGCCAGCCCTGAATACGCTTCAGCGCCTGATCGACCGCCTTCATCGTATCCGACATATCCGGGTTCGGATCGCTTATAAAGGTGCGCAGGGCCAGCCCATAGGCGAAGGCGAGCGGCTTGGCGCGCAGCACATCTAGGATCCCGCCAGTCGCAAGCTGCGCCGCTTCCAGCGCCCAGACCATCGACGGAATAAGATGCGGCGAGAGGGCAACGAGCAGATGCGGTGCCCCCCGGCGCGGATCGGGTAGCAAGGCCAGCGCCTCCCGCCCCGGCGCCAGCGCATCGAAGCGGCGCATCAGGAGCGCGAAGAGCCGGTCGCGCACGGGGCCTTCCTGCTCATCCGCCGACAGATCAGCGAGCATCGCAGTATCCGCCGCCCGGTTCCACGCCAAGAGGATCGAGAGTTTATGGGGAAAGCGTGCCTGCACGTCGGCCAATGGCACATCGGCCCGCCGCGCCCACTCGGCCATCGGCACCTGATGCCAGCCGGTTTCGGCAATCGCCCGGCTGACCGCCAGCAAAACAGGATCGGTCATCGCACCCCCTTGCGTTTCCCGGTGGCAGACTAGCAGAAAGCTGGAAGAATTACGCGCCCAATTCCCCGGCGCGGCGGGTGGCGGCGGCAATCGCCCGGGTCACGATAGGCTGCCAGCCGTCGGGCCCCATCAGCACCTTAATCGCCTCAATCGTCGTGCCGCCGGGGCTACAGACATTCTCGCGCAGGGTTGCGGCGGGCAGGTCGGACTGATGCACCAATTCCCCGGCGCCAGCAATGGTGACACGCGCGAGCCGCCCGGCGACATCGGCGGGCAGACCCACGGCAATACCAGCCTCGGTCATCGCTTCGATCAGCGCGAACACATAGGCGGGACCGCCGCCCGATAGGGCCGTGACCGCGTCAATCTGTTTTTCTTCCGTCACCCATTCAACGGCGCCGCAGGCGGTCAGCAATTGGGTGGCGAGGGCGCGCTGGGTGGCTGAAACCTTATCGGTCGCCACACAGACCGTCACCCCGCGCCCGATGGCGGCGGGCAGGTTCGGCATCGACCGAACGATGGGCAAAGCAGCGCCCAAGTGTTTTTCGAAATAAGCGATGGTCTTGCCCGCAGCAATCGACAAGATCAGCGGTGCGCCCGCGATCTTCGGTGCCAAGGCCGCCAGCGCCCCATCCATCATCTGCGGCTTGACCGCGAGAACGATGGCATCAAGGCCGCCTAGATCCCCCAAACCCGCCACATCGGGAACCCACGACAGGCGGGCATCGCCCGCGAGGGCGGGGTCGGTCGGTTGATGGGGATCAACCACCAAAACGCGGTCTACCGCGCCCGACGCCAACCATCCCCGGGCCATCGCCCCGCCCATCTTGCCGCACCCAAGCAGCAGCAGCGCGAGACCCATGACTTAGGCTTCGCCGACGGTTTCGAACAAAGCGGCTTCCAAGGCTTCCTCGGCGGTCTTGCCGCCCCAGATGACCAATTGGAAGGCCGGATAAAAGCGCTCGCACTCGGTAAAGGCGGCATCGACCAGATCTTCGAGCTGCTCCAGCGACGCGCCCGTTAGCAGACCGCGCAGCGGCAGCGTGTGGCGGAACAACGGCATGCCGTCTTCCTGGCTTACTTCGACATGGCCGATCCACAGGCGCTCGTTGATCATCGCCGTCAGCGTGTAAATCTCGCGGCGGCGGGTTTCCGGCACCTTGGCGTCGAACGCGCAGGAGAAGTGCAGCGCGCTAACATCGTCGCGCCAAACGAAGAACAGGCGGTAATCGCACCAGCGGCCGCGCAGTTCCGCAACCAGTTCGTCATCACTCGCCCGGTCGAACGGCCATTCGTTTGCCGTAACGATGTCTTCGACCAAATCGAGCGGATGAGACGGGATATCGGGCGTTGTCTCACGAAGGGTGGTCATACCTATCGCCTCCGGGCGAACCAAAATAAAGAACGAGACCTAAGCCCAGAGCAACCGGCTGGTGTCCTCGCCACCGAAGTCTTCGCTTGTGCAAACGAAGTTCCATAGGCAGCGATACCGGGCCAACGCCGAAAAGGCAAGCCCGGTATAGGTCGTTTTCCAAAAACGCAGAGCAGAAACCCTAGCTAAACTGCGGGGTCCGCCGCGGGTTTTGCTTTGGCGCGAGGCCGCTTAGTGGGCGAAGGTTCATCCTGTTTCGCAACAGCGGCGAGTTTGGCTTCTAGCGCCGCCACCCGCGCCTCGAGGGCGGTCTGTGCCTCCCGAGCCCGCACGGCAACGTCGCGCATGGCTTCGAACTCATCGCGGGTCACGAGGTTCAGCTCTGCCAGCAGCCGTTCGACCCGGCTGCGCGCGAGACCATTGACCTCGGCCTTCAGCCCGGCCAAAGCGCCGAGCGCCCCCCCGGCAACCCGGGCGCCATCTTCGAAAAACCGTCCTTGCTGTCGCATCGGGACTGCCTCCTTCCACATTGGCTCACCATGCCGCGCCCGGCAGGGCACGGCAAGCAGGGTAAGACCGTATCACCCGCTTTATGACGGAATTACGCCACCCAAACCCGCCGATTAATCGCGGAAATTCTCAAACTGCAGCGGCTGTTCGATTTTAAGCCCGCGCACGAGGGCAATCGCTTCCTGCAAATCGTCGCGCTTTTTGCCGGTCACGCGCAGCTCATCGCCCTGGATCGCCACCTGCACCTTCATCTTGGCGTCCTTGACCGCGCGGGTGATGGTTTTCGCCACATCCTGCGGAATGCCCTGCTTCACCGTAATGACCTGGCGCACGCTGGCGCCGGTGGCTTTTTCCACGGTCTTATAGTCGAGGGCGCTGGGGTCGATCTTGCGGCGGGTGAAATGCACCTTGAGCAGCTCGTGCATCTGATCGAGCTTCAGTTGATCGTCGGCCAGGATCGTTAAATCATTGTCCTTGCGCGTGATCTCGCACTTCGACCCTTTGAAATCGAAGCGGGTGCCGATCTCGCGGACGATATTGCCAAGGGCATTATCAACCTCGGCCAGATCGGTTTTCGAGACGATGTCGAAAGACGGCATTGCGGGCGCTCCTGATCAATCCTGCTCTATCGGCGGCATTGAAAGGCCGGATCGGGCCGTGGGGGCAAGCAAAAAATCATGCGTCGGAATCCGAAAAACCCCCTCTTGAACCCGCGCGCATCGCTGCTTACCTCCAGGGGGTCGGCGCCGAAGTCGGGCTGACACCTTCCAAAACGGGGCGCGCCATCGCGGCGGTCCCAGTCACCATGTTGCTTCTCAAGGAGAATATGGAATGCGTACGCTTAATCTCAATCCGCTCTTCCGCCAGACCGTTGGTTTTGATCGGCTCATCCATCTGATGGATGCCGCCCAGCGCGCCGAAGACGCCGGTTCCTCCTACCCGCCCTATAATATCGAAAAGCTGGCCGATGATCGTTATCGCATCAGCATGGCCGTTGCGGGCTTTGCCCCGAGCGATATTACCATCGTCGCCAAGCCCAATCAGGTGACCGTCAGCGGACAAGCCAAGGCCGACGACGAAAAGGCCCAGTTCCTGCACCGGGGCATCGCCGGCCGAGCGTTTGAACGTAAGTTCGATCTGGCCGACCACATCCGCGTCGATACTGCCGCGCTGGAAAACGGCCTGCTGCACATCGAGCTTGTCCGCGAAGTGCCGGAAGCCATGAAGCCGCGGACCATCGCCATTACAACGGCAAACCGTAACGGCGCAGTCCCGTCGCTCGCGGCGGCGGAATAGGGTTTCTGCCCAAACCTGACGCGTTAACCAGGTTTGCAGCGCACACAAGCCACCTCTGAATGATCCGGCCCCCGCAGGAGTAGCAACCTGCGGGGGTTCTTCTTATAAGGGGCGCGGGCTGGGACTATTACCGTATTACGCAAGAATCCTATTGGGTCGCCCCAAACTATCCCGTAATTTAGAAAATAGCGGGACAGAAGGTCCATCGACCATGGCTGGCAAACAAGAAGGCTAAACAGCAGACGCATGCACGACGACATATATGAGCTACATGTCGCCGAAAGCGGGCGTTGGCATTTGCAAGAACGCTTTCGAGGGACACAGAAGGACGAAGCCGTCGAGGAGGCGAAGCGCCATTTTGCGTCGCCATCGGTAGAGGCTGTCCGCGTCATTCTCGAAAAATACGATGAAGGCGAACAGCTTTTTAAGCAGCGCACCATCTATCGCCAGTCGAAACAGAAGGTCGCGCCCCCGATCAATCCGCCCGTTCAAGCCGCGCCGCGCCGGGTGGCAGCCGCAGCGCCGATCAGCCGAGGCGGCGCCGTTCCCCGCACCGCGCAGGCGCGGCCCCTTGGCTCAGCCGCCAGCGTCCTCGCGTCCCCGTCAGCCCCGCCGCCGAAGCCTAAAACCGATACGGACCCCCCGCAGGAACGGTCGCTAGCCAGCCGGTTGATCCTCTCAGCGCTGATCGCCGTCGGCCTATCAGGTATCGGCGTCCTCTTGCTGACTGGCGTTTTGGGGGGCGAAAATGGGCCGTTGGCCCATATCGATCCGATTGTCATCTATCTGCTGGCCCTCCTGGTCTTTGCCATCGCCTTCTGGATTTCGTTGCAAGTGTTCGGGCGCACGGCGGGCCGCCGCCGCCCAGTTCCGACCGACGGCACCGAGGCCCCCGCCGACACCCCTTCCGCCGACCCGACCGAGAGCCCCACTGCGGCCCGGACATCGTCAACCTCGGGTGACGCCGCTAATAAGCCCATGAGCGCCGCCGAAAAGGCGCGTGCCGAGGCCGAACAAAAGGCCATCGAAGAGCGCGGACTCGCGGCGATTCTGGGGCTGCAACTCCCGTCCGACGGCGATGCAACACCTGCGGCGGCATCCGCTGAGACGGGGGCCGAGGTAGCGGCACCGGCGCAAGCGGTCGAGACGGTCGCGGATGCCGCGCCGGAAAAAGCCGCTGCCGAAGCGCCTAATTCAGCCACCCAGACTGCAAACCGCGATTATCTGCTGACATTCCTGCGCGACTCGCTGGTTCATCCCGCCACCCAGGCCTTCACGGCAGCGGGCCTTGACGGGCGCAACCGCTTTGCCTGCCACCTCTATGTTCTGGGGGCGGCAGAAGCCATTTTGGCGAAAACCAAGGCCGGGCGGCAGGAGCTGCCGCTGATCATTGGCCCCGCGCTAGAAGCCCTTGGGACCGGGGCCGACCGGGCGGGGACGTTCCTATCGCGGGCCGCCGATTACCAACGGGACGCTAAATTCAGCGCCGCCATTGATGCGGGCCGGGCAGCGATGACGGGACGCCTGCAAAGCGGTAGCGGCGGCGCCGAAAAGCTGGGTCCGGCACTGGAAGCCTGGAACGGCCTGACCGAAGCGGCTCAAAAGACGCTGGATATCGCCATTCTCTTCACCGATATGGTCGCCTCCGTCGCTACCACCCAGCGCTTAGGCGAAGAGCAGGCGATGCGGCTGGTCCAAACGCATAATTCCATCGTCGCCGTTGCCCTAAAGCGCCATCGCGGCCATCAGGTGAAGCATACCGGCGACGGGATCATGGCCGTCTTCCCGCGCGTCGCCGATGGGCTGGCCGCCGCCGTCGATATCCAGCGCCAATGCGCGGATCATAATAACGTCACCCCGGGCGAACAGATTATGCTGCGCATCGGCCTGTCGGCGGGGCAGCCGGTCCAGGAAAACAATGATTATTTCGGCACTATCGTGCAGCTCAGCGCGCGCCTATCGTCCTTGGGCGAGCCGGGCGATATTCATTGTGATGCCACATTTGCCGATTATGTGAAGGATAGTCCCGTCGCGCCGCTTAGCGCGCCGTTCGATGTTCCGTTGAAAGGCTTCGCCCAGCAGCAGACCGTGTATCGGGTGGACTGGCAGAGCGATGCACCGATTGCCGAGGCGTCGGAATAATCGTCGCCGCGCCCTAGCGCCGAATAATTAAGAAAGGAAACGCCGATGACCCGCCCGCGCATTCCAACCGAAGTCGCGGCAGGCGGCGTTTTGCTTTTGGCGGCGATTGCCGCACTGATCGTCAGCAACTCCGGCCTATCCCCGCTCTACGAAGCCTTGCTGGCGACCCCCGTGGGGGTGCACGCCGGGGGCGCCGGGATCGAAAAGCCCCTGTTGCTGTGGATCAACGACGGGCTGATGGCCGTATTTTTCTTTCTTGTCGGGCTGGAAATCAAGCGCGAGGCCCGGGTCGGTCAACTCGCCAATCTGAAAGTGCTGGCCCTGCCGCTCGCCGCGGCTATCGGCGGCATGGCGGTCCCGGCGCTGATTTACGCGCTGTTAAATGCCGGAACGCCGGGAGCGCTGAAAGGTTGGGCCATTCCAGCGGCAACCGATATTGCCTTCGCCCTTGGGATTCTCGCGACGCTCGGCACCCGCATCCCCGCCGGTCTGCGACTGTTCCTGATGGCCCTGGCGGTGATCGACGATCTCGGCGCCATTGTGATCATCGCCATCTTCTATACGGCGGAGCTTTCGACCGCCGCCCTGGGCGGCGCCGTCATCCTACTGCTGGTACTGGCCGTGCTGAACCTTGCGGGCGTGCGGCGGTTGACGCCCTATGTACTGGTCGGCGCGGCGCTCTGGGTCTTCGTGTTGAAATCCGGCGTTCATGCCACCCTGGCCGGGGTAGCGCTGGCCTTTGCGATCCCACTGCACGACCGCCACGGCCACGCCCAGCACGGGCCGCTGGCCCATGCCGAACATACGGTTGCGCCTTGGATTACCTGGGGCGTGCTGCCGGTCTTTGCCTTTGCCAATGCCGGGGTATCCTTTGCCGGGCTGGGTCTTGCGGCCTTGACCGAAACCGTCACACTGGGCATTGCCTTCGGCCTTTTGATCGGCAAGCCGGTGGGCGTCGTGCTGGCGGCGCAGCTGGCGGTGAAAGCCGGGCTGGCCGAACTACCGACCGGGCTGACCTGGCCGCTGATCACCGGCGCCGGACTGCTGGCCGGGATCGGCTTTACCATGAGCCTTTTTATCGGCGGTCTTGCCTTTAGCGGCCCGGAGGCGGCGGCCCAGGTGCGCCTTGGCGTGCTGGGCGGGTCGGTACTGGCAGCGGTGCTCGGATATTTCTACCTCCGACGCAGCACGGGCGCCCATGTCGGCTAAGGGGGCGCGGAGTATTGCCGCTGTCCCGCCCGACCATCTGGATCGGTTGAACAAGGGCCTCGCGGAAACCCGGACCTTATCGGAAGGGTTAGCCCTATCCTTCCCGCGCCTGCTGGCGACAGTGGCCCCGTCTTTGGCCGACGCGGCGGAAGCGGCGCTGCCTCCAACCCTTGGCATCACGCAGCGTATGGCCCGCGCAGCGGAACTATTACGCGCGAGTGAAGGCGATGCGCTGCTGCCCCGGCTGCTGGTTCACCGCGCCGATACAGCGCGGGGCTGGGGCGCATATCTGATCGCCGCTCTGCCGGGTTTATCGTTGGCGGAACGCCTCGCGCGGGTGCGCCCGCTGGCCGACGATCCGCATTTCGGCGTGCGGGAATGGGCGTGGCTGGCGCTGCGTCCTGCGATTGCCGCAGAGATTGATGAGGCCCTGCGCCTGCTCGTGCCGTGGACGGCGGAACCATCCGCCAATCTGCGCCGGTTTGCGAGCGAAGCGACCCGCCCGCGCGGCGTCTGGTGTGCCCATATCGCGGCTCTCAAAACCGATCCAGCCCAGGCCTTGCCGCTTTTGCAGCCCCTCCGCCGGGACGCCAGCCCTTATGTGCAGGATTCGGTCGGCAATTGGCTGAATGATGCCGCGAAAAGCCGACCCGATTGGGTTTCGCACCTCTTAACCGACTGGCGCCGCGACGCCTCCGTCGCCCCCCGCCTGTTGAAGCGCGCCGGGCGATCCTTGGCCTGATTACGACGCCGCCGCGTCGCCGCCGGTCGCGCGCATCGCCTCGTCGATCGCCAAGCGCAGGCGCTGCGTGCGGTCGGCAACGTCATCGGCGGCGTTCAGCAGGTCCAACACATTCGCGCCGCCCCGGATGGCCGCCGATCCAACCTCGCTAATCCCATCGCGCACCTTGCGCGCGCCCGAGGCCATGCGATCCACCAACGTGGTGACCTGGCCCGCCGCCCCCTCGTGATCCTGCAAAATATACGAGACTTCTTTGCTGTTATGCTGCAACTGCTTGATCTGCCCGAGAATTTCGTTCAGCACCCCGCCCATATCCGCCGTCACGGTTTGAATGATGGCAATCTGGGCACCAATATCCTCGGTCGCCTGCGCCGTCCGGGTGGCGAGCGCTTTCACCTCGCCCGCAACGACAGCAAAGCCTTTGCCCGCCGCCCCCGCACGCGCGGCTTCGATGGTGGCATTCAGGGCCAACAGATTGGTCTGCCCGGCAATTTCAGTAATCAGCGTCGAAACTTCGCTAATTGCCGCCGCCGCCGCTTCCAGACCTTCCATTGTGTGCCGGGCACTTTGCCCTGCCGTCTGCGCTGCCTCCGCCGCGCCAACGGCTTGATCGACATGGACGGCGATTTCCTGCACCGACTTGACCAAACCGCCCGCCGCCGCCGCCGCCCGGTCGCCGTGGCTGGCAGTTTCATCCGCCGCGTCGGACACCAGCAGTGCCTGTTGATTGGCCGAATTGGTGACGTCCGCCAGCCCTTCGCCTGTCATGCGCAACCGCTGCGCCGCCGCCGTCATATCATCGAGCAACCACGCGCTGCTTTGCTTTAGTCGCTGAACGATCGTGGTTGCCAAGATGCTGCCGACAGTTTCCGGTCCCGCCGCCGCCTTCGCCGCACTGACCGCCGCTTGCGGCGGCTGGGCCGCCGGAAGCCGGGCGACCAGCAGGCGCACCAGGGCGAGCGCGCCCCCAGCCGTCGCCGCCGCGACCAGCAACACGATCAGCCGATGGGTCGGATCGGGCAGCAGGAAGGTGGCCACCCCCGCCGGCAGCAGAACCGCAATCGCCAGCAGCAAACCGGTTTGCAGAAAAAAGGGCGTTACCATCGTGATCGGCCTTCTTGGTTAGGCTGTCGCTAGGATGCCCCATCCCCCCGCTGGGGAAAAGGTAAAATGCCCGTGTTTTAGACCAGCGCTTGACTTGGTTTGGCCGTTCGGGTCATTTCTGACATTCTAATCAGGAAAACTGCCATGTCAGTGCTCGTTCCCCTTCCCGATCCCAGCCGCGACGAAAACGGCGAAAGCCTGGGCGACCGCGCCTATCTGGCGATTCGCCGGGCGATCATCACCTGTGCGCTGCCGCCAGGAACAGAGGTTTCGGAAACCCAGCTTGCCGCCCGCTTCGGCTTCGGCAAAGCCCCTGTGCGCGCCGCCCTGTCGCGCTTGGCACAAGACCGGCTGGTCCGGGCGCAGGCGCGGCGCGGCTGGCGCATCGCCCCGGTAACGCTGCGCGACGTGCGCGATATTTTCGACCTGCGGCAACTGCTGGAGTCGGAAGCGGCCCGGCTGGCAGCGGGGCAGGTGGCGGTCGATGAGTTGACGCAGCTCGACGCGGCCTGTCAGGCGCGCTATAGCCCCGGCGACCCCGAGAGCGCCGAAAAGTTTCTGGCGTCTAACCGCGAGTTCCATCTGCTGATCGCCCGCCGCTCCGGCAATGCGCGCCTGGCGGCCATGCTGGAACAATTGATGATGGAATCCGAACGGTTGCTGCACATCGGCCTTGCCCTGCGCGACCGGACCGAGGAAATCAGCCACGAACACCATTGCCTGATCGATGCACTGGTCGCGGGCGATAGTGTGGAAGCCGCCCGCATCGCCGCCGAACAAGTGGCCGACTCCTTCCGCATGGTCCGCGACGCGATCCTGTCGTCCGATCCGGTCGATACGCTATCGATCCGATTGGATGGCCTCGCCTGACCCCTACGATGATAGTCACGACGGGCAGGCTTCAGAGATTAGATCATCACGGCCCGTCCAGATGCTTGAAAGAACGGGACAAGCCTTCTGAAAATAAGGCAGAGTACCTGCCGACGATGGCTTTTCTGCCGACAAGCCTGCCTGCAAGGATGTGTGTGCGTCGATGACCCGTTCCGCCTTCCCCGCCGCCGCCCGCCCGGACACGCCCTTATCCGGTCGCGAGACCGATTTCGATCTGGGGGACGGCACGGAATCGCTGATCCTCGCGCCCGATTATGTTCTGCCCGGCGGCGACCCGGAAGGATTGCTGCCCGATTTTGCCGTGCTGGTCCAAGACGGTAAGATCGCCGCCATCGATATTGTCACCAGCCTGATCGACGCCCACCCCGACGTCCCGGTCGAACGGCTGCCCGACTCGATCCTGATGCCAGGGCTGATCAATGCCCATCAGCAGGGGCGGGCGTTGACCGCCGCCCCGCTGTCGCCCGGCGATGATCTGCTGGATAATGCTTTGCTGGTCCGCTTGGCCCGCACGTCACTTGACCCCTACCCACTGGCGCTGGTCGCTGCGACCGATATGCTCTCCCAGGGCATCACCACCGCCCTGCACGCGGGCGCCAGCCAGGGCACCGGCGATTACGAGGGGGAGTTGCGGGCTGCCATCCGGGGGTATCTGGAAGCGGGGATCCGCGCCGTTATCTGCGTCGCTGGGATCGACCAAGGCCAAATCATTTCGCCCGAGGCCGATCTACCCGGCTTTCTGGATCGGCTGTCGCCCGAACTCGCGGCGCTGCTCACCGAACCGTCGCTACCGACCTATGCTGGGTCGGCGGCGGATACCATTGCCCTGATGGACCGGCTGATCGCCGACTTCGGGGGCGAGCCAACGCTAAGCTTCCGCTACGCAATCCCCGGCCCGCAATATGCGTCCGATGGTTTTCTGACCGCGATTGCCAGCGATGCCAAACAGCGCGGCATCGGGCTGCATCTGACCGTCTACGAAAGTCAGGTCGATTGGGCCGTCTGCCAGACGCTCTACCCCGACGGGGTGCTGGTGCGCCTCGACCGGCTTGGCATTCTCACCCCCGATCTTACGCTGGTGCAGGGCGTTTGGTTGTCGCCCGCCGAAATCGAGCTTCTGGCCGCGCGCGGCGTTAGCACCGTCTCCACGCCGGGGTCTAACCTGCGCTTACGGCACGGGATCGCACGGCTGGGGCCGTTGCTGCGCGCCGGCATTCCGGTTGCGCTCGGCACCAATAATCGCGCCCTTGCCGATGATGAAGATTTGCTGAGCGAACTGCGCCTCGCTGCCGGTTTGGCCCGCGTCACCGATATCAGCCAAGGGGGGCCGTGGGATACCCGCCCCACCCTGACCGAACAATTGGCGATGCTCACCGATAACGCCGCCCGGGCCATTGGGCTTGGGGGGAAAAGCGGGCACCTCAGCGTCGGTGCGCCCGCCGATCTGATGGTGCTATCGCTGCAAGGCATCGAAGGCCCGTCCCTCGATCTCGACGCCAGCCTGATCGAAAACCTGCTGGGCCGCGCGTCGGCCCGCGACGTTTGCCTGACGATGATCGGCGGGGCCATCCGCTATCGCGAAGGCGAATTACAGGGCATCGACCGCGAACGGGTGTCCGCCCTGCTGCGGGAAGCCCATACCTATAGCCGCGCCGCCGCCGATCCGGCTTGGCCGGAATTTTGGTCAGAACTCCGGGCCCATCTCCGGCATCATTACGGGGAAAAAATTAAGCTGGCGCGGCACCGACAAAATTCGGCATAAATTAACTGTTTTGTCGATAAGAGGTATCACACCCCTTCGAATTCGCGCGTTTTCAGGTATTGTAGGGTCCGGCGACGCAGCCCCTGTTTCGGGTCGATGGCGCTCGGGGCACCGGACAAGGTAGCAATAGGGCCGGAATGGAAACAGTTCGCACCATCGACGGAGAGATCGAAGACATTCGGGATCGCATCTCCTCGACGGGGGATTCGGTGTGCGAAGTCCACCTCAATACATCCGCCGGTAAAGAAAAATGCTTCGCCTATGCCGATAAGGCCACCATCGTGCAGAACCTGCTGAAAAAAATGCAGGAATTGGCGACGCGCAATGGTGCCGCCCATATCAAGGATTTGCATGTGCGCGTAGAAATTACGGGGATTGTGAAGAACCAATCCTCGTCCAAGGATTTGATCGTTACCGCCGTTAAAATCCAGCAATAGCGCGAATTTACCAGACTGCGCGCTTCCGCCGCACAGCGATGCGGCGCTTTTACCGACCCGATTTTTTAGATCGGTCGCCAACATCTTGCCTCACGCAACAAAATTAACGGGCTTGATTAAGATTTGATCAGTCAAATCTTAATCTGTGCCAAAATCGTCACGAGAAAAATTATACCGCGCCGCAATATTCACAGGGTTAGCGCGCCCCGATTGCTGCAAACGCAGGGGAGGTGTGCAGGAATAGACCTATTTTCGTCACACTTCATCGGTATAAGAGCGCCCAACACGCGAGTGTTTGTTATTGACGACTAAAGGACGCAGGACAATGTCCCGCAACTCGACGAACCCGATCTTCTGGGTCTCGCCGCATTTCGATGAGTGGCAAGTGCAGACCGACGGTACCGACCGGCCGGAAGCCCTGTTCGACGCCAAAGAAGACGCCGTGGAATGGGCCTGCCGCGTCGCGCAGCACCGCAGCCCCGGCATCGTGCGCGTCGTGGATTATCATGGCAATATCACAAGCCAGTTCTTCTTTGCCGACATGGCGGGCGACCAAGATCGCCGCCCCGCCGCGTAAACCCTGGGGTTGGCGGCGCAGAAAAACTTGTCTCGGCACTCGAACAGACAATTTGGGGCTGGAAAGCAGCGCGCGGCTTGGCTAAGGCTCAAGGATAACATTTAAGCCCTGCCTTGGGAGGGGTCGACCGTGAGCCTTGACTGGACTAAAGCCTTTGCCCCGCGCGCGCTGAAACTCACCGCGTCGGAAATCCGCGAACTGCTGAAGCTGATTAATCAGCCGGATATCATCTCCTTCGCAGGCGGTATTCCTGATCCGGCGCTGTTCCCGCACGCGGTCTTGGCCGAAACCTTCCACGAGATCCTGTCGAACCCGGAAACCCGGGGGGCGGCCCTGCAATATTCCGTCTCGGAAGGCTATCAGCCGCTGCGCGAATGGCTGGCGCAGACCTATCTGCCGAAGGTCGGCATCGCCACCCACGCCGATAACATCCTGATCACCAATGGCTCGCAGCAGGGGCTGGAGTTTTTGGCGAAGCTGTTTATCGGCACCGGCGACCGGATTATCGTCACGAACCCGAGCTATCTCGGCGCGCTCCAGGCCTTCAGCCTCTACGAGCCGACCTTCGTGACCGTGCCGGTGCAGGGCGAGGGCGTCGATCTGGCGGCGCTTGAAACCGAAATGGCCAAGGGCGCGAAATTCTTTTACCTCACCCCGGATTTCGGCAATCCCTGCGGCGTTACCGTGCCGCTGGACCAGCGCCGGGCGATGCTGGAACTGGCCTATCGTTACGGGGTGCCGGTGATCGAAGATTCGGCCTATGACCAGCTTCGGTACGATGGCGAACCGGTGCCGCCGCTGCTGGCGCTGGATAATGAACGGGTCAACCAGCCCCGCCCGCTGAGCGAGGCGACCGCCCAGGGTCAGGTGATCTATACCGGCACCTTCTCGAAAAGCATCGTTCCCGCCCTGCGCATCGGCTGGGTCGTCGCGCCGCAGCCCGTGCTGCAAAAGCTGGTGCTGATGAAGCAAGCGTCCGACCTGCATACGCCGACGCTGAACCAGATGGCCATGTTCAAAGTGGCCGATAAGATCATCTTCGATCACGCCGCCGGCATTCGCAGCATCTACCGCGACCGCCGGGATGCGATGCTGGCCGCGATGAAGGATTTCATGCCCCAGGGCGTGACCTGGACCGAACCGGAAGGCGGCATGTTCGTTTGGGTAACCCTGCCGGAAGGGTTGGACGCCGCCGAACTGCTGGCGAAAGCCATTCCCGAAATCCGCGTGGCCTTCGTGCCCGGCGCCGCCTTCTACCCGGACCGGTCGGGCAAGAATACCATCCGCCTCAGCTTCTCCGTCCCGCCGCCCGAACGGATTCGCGAGGGCATTAAGCGCCTCGGCGGGTTACTGACGGCGGCGGTCGAAGCGCTGAAGGTCAAAGCCTAGGCTGAACGGGGCGGGGCCCTGCACCGCCCCGCACCAGGAACGCTGTGATGCCGCTGGAAACCCTCGTCCTCTTCGCCGGGGCCTGCTTGATGCTGGCCCTAACGCCTGGGCCGGACATGCTCTATGTCCTCAGCCGCTCGATTGCCCAGGGACCGGCGGCGGGCTTGGTTTCGGTGGCGGGATTTAACCTTGGCATCGTTGTGCACGCGTTCGCGGCGGCCTTTGGGCTGGCGGGCCTCGTCGCGGCGGCGCCGCTCGCCTACGCGCTGATCCAATATGCTGGGGCGGCCTATTTGGCGTGGCTGGCCTATCAGACCTTCCGCAGCCCCGACCTGCCGTTTCTGGCCAAGAGCAACGCCCCCAAAGCGGCGCTGGGGCTGATCTTCCGCCAAGCGCTGATCGGTAATCTACTGAACCCCAAGCTCATCCTGTTCTTCGTCGCGCTTTTCCCGCAGTTCCTTAACCATCGCGGCGACCGCCCGCTTTTGCCGCAGGTTCTCGTCATGGTGCTGGTGCTGATCGGGATTGGCAGCATCGTCAACGGCAGTATCGCCCTGCTCGGTGGGCGGTTCGGGGCGTTCATGCGCACCCGGCCCAGCTTTCAGCGCGTGCAGAAATATCTTCTTGGTACGGTGTTTGCCGGGCTTGCGGTGCGCTTGGCGCTCGGTCGTTCCAACTGACCGAGCGCATTTCGTTACGCCACCCGAACGGCCTTTAAAAACTCCTCGACTTCACGGTTAAGCTGCTGCGAATAGCCGCCCAGTTGGTCCGCCGCGCTCAGCACATTGCGCGCCGCCGCACCGGTCTGATTGGCGGCGGTCGAGACGCCGATGATGGTGCTCGACACATCCTGCGTGCCCTGCGCGGCCTGATGTACCGATTCGCTGATCGCCGCCGTCGCCGCCCCCTGTTCCTCGATCGCTGCCGCAACCATCGCCGCGATTTCGCTCAGATCGTTGATGGTGGCGCCGATGCGCACGACGGCCTGCACCGCCGCTTTGGCGGTCTGCTGAATATCGGCAACCTGGGCCGTAATATCCTCGGTCGCCCGGGCCGTTTGCGCGGCGAGGTTCTTGACCTCGCCCGCCACCACGGCGAAGCCTCGGCCCGCCTCGCCCGCGCGCGCCGCCTCGATGGTGGCATTCAGGGCCAATAGATTGGTCTGGCCCGCAATATCGTTGATCAGATGCACAACCGAATCGATCCTGCCAATGGCGTTCGAAAGGCTGCTCAAGGCTTCGTTGGTGGACGCCACCTCCGACACGGCCCGCCCGGCGATGCTGGTGGAGCGGCTGACTTGCGTGCCGATTTCGCTGATCGAACTCGTCAGTTGCTCCGCCGAGACGGCAACCATATGGACATTCTGGGTCGCTTGTTCTGCCGAGGCGGCGACCGTCGCCGATTGGCTGCTGGTCTGCTGCGCCATGCCCGACATTTGCGCCGCCGTTTCATGCATCGCCCCGGCGGCCACTGAAACCGATGTCACCACCTGCTGCACGCTGGCTTCGAACCGGTTGGCCAGGGCTTGTAGGGTGGCCCGCCGCTCCGCCGCCGCCTGTTGACGTTCGGCTGCCGTTGCCGCGTCCTGCTCCGCCGCGCGCACGGCCGTATCGCGGAAGACGGCCAGGGCCGTCGCCATCGCCGAAATCTCGTCCTGCCCGCCCGCCGGGATCGGCGCGTCGAACTGCCCTAGGCGCACCCGATCCATCGCCACGGCCAGCGCCGCCAGCCGCCGGGTGATGCCGCGGTGCACCAGGAACCAGCCGGTCAACCCAGCAAATCCCAGCCCGACCGCCGCCAGGGCCAGCAGCACCAGCCGGGCCGAGTCGATCCCCATATTGAGCCCGCCGATGCCGCCGTCCATATCGCGTTGCATGGCCCCCGCCAGCCGGTCGGCTTGTTTGGTCAGGGCGGCAACCGCCGTGACCGCTTGCTCCAGAATCCCGGCTTCGGCGCCGGTTGCGGTCAGATAGGTCTGGCGCGCCGTAAACAGTGCATCCGCCGCCGCCGTCACCTGCGCCGCTGCATCGCCAAGGCCGATACTCACAGCGGCATCGCCCATCGCGGTCATCAGCTTCGAAAACGCGGCCTGGGATTTGGCGTAGCCTTTCTTCGCCTCCTCCAGCGCCGCCGGCGTCGGGGCAACTGCCGCTTGCAGCAACAGCGCGCGTGACTGAGTAATCTCGCGCTGTAGGTTCAGGGCATTGCGCAGGGTTTTGAAATCCCCAAGGGGCTTGACGGTCTTATCGACGATGCCCGCCTCAACCCCCTCCAGAACCGTTTCGAGAGTGAAAGAAGTGCTGCGAACCAACGGGTTTAGCAGGCTGGTCACTGCTTCCGACGCTTCCGAGACGCCTGCCGCCGCCCGCGTGACCGCCCGCCCGGCCCCCAGCGCCTGCCGGTGCTGGTCTTCCAACTGCGCTAGAACAGTGGAAAGCGTCTGAAAATGCCCGTTCAGCGCGGCCCAATCCGCTGCTGGCAGGACATTTTTCAGGGCCGATAATTTCGTTTCGACATCGGAAAGATATTCGATCAGCTTGGCTTGCTCGACCCCAAGCGCCCCTTGATCCGCCGTTACCAGCAGCGACGGCGCGGCGGCGGCGATCGCATTGGCGCGCACGCCAAGTTCCTGCGCCAAGGTCAGATTAGGAACGCTGGTGGTTGAAATTTCTGCCAGCATGTCGGACAGACGCCCGAACCCTTGCAGCGCCACGCCAGCGGCGCCCACCGTCAGCGCCGCCGTTAAACCAAACGCCACCAAGAGCTTTGTGCGAATGGTCGCCTTCATCTTTCCGTGCCTCCAAGGTCGGTCGGCCGGTTCATCGCCAAGCCGTACTCGCTTCGTCTAGCCGGAAAGCGTATCAGTGATTTTCCTAATTTTTTATTAGTATGTCATAGCAATGACATGAACCTGTCAGAAACATCAGGCGGCTTTCAATTGGTTCAGCATCCGCGCTACCTCCGGCTTCATTGCCGCGCGCTGGTTGCTGCCGCGCAGGCGAGAGGCCAGAACGCGGGCGACGGCCCGGTGGAAGCGAAAGGCCAAACCATCGCCAGACTCGAGCCGAACCATCAGCGCCGCCCGGTTGATGCGCAGTACCTGCGCCGGGGCGGTCAGCATGACGGTTGCCGAGGCGGGCATACCGTCGATCAACGAAATTTCCCCAGCGACATCGCCCGGCGCCAAATGCGCTAGCACCGCGCCCGCCCCAACAACCGCCGCGCGGCCCGACAGCAGGATATACACATCCGGCCCCTCGGTGCCTTCGGAAATCAGCACCGTTCCCGCCGTTTGGTGGGTCGGCTCGCCAATTTCGGTCAGCCACGCCAGATCGTCATCGGTCATTTCGTTCAAAAACATTGGCCGGTCCCACTTCCTGTCCCTGCGGCATTTCTACACATCAGACCTTAAAGAAGGCTGAACAACCAGCCCTTTATGACAAAAAGATGAGGGCTGCCCGCAAGGCGGACAGCCCAACTTATCAAGCGTTTAGCGCGTATTACGGACGAGCTTTAACCGCCGTTTCCGGGAAGTCGCTGAACAGGCCATCCACACCCAGGCCAAAGAACAGCTTATATTCCGCCGCCGGATCGCCCTTGAAATCCGACGCCAAGCGCTTCGGTTCGTTGCGGAAGGTCCAGGTGTGGATCGCGAGGCCCGCCGCATGGGCCGCCTTCACCAAGCCGGTTTCCGGCAGCAAAACGCGGTCCTGCTCGTCGATCTTGCCGTCTTTGTTCAGATCGTCGGGCTTGCCGTCGCCATCGGCGTCGATCTGCTTGCCCGGCACCAGATAGGGCTTCCACGGGCCGACACCATCGGCATAGGTCTTGATTTCCTTCAGCCCTTCCGGCGTCAGCAGATCTTTGAAGGTGCGCTTATCGCCCAGCACGGCAAAATCGTAGGGCTTATCGTAGGGCGCCGCGAGCGAGATGTTGCCGTCCTTATCCACATCATCGGCATCGATGAGCTGCACGAGACGCAGATTGGTCTTGGTGCGCAGATATTTGAGGTTCGACACTTCAAAGCTCTGGATGAAGACCGGATCGGTCTTCTTGGTCCAGCCGGCCTTCTTCAGTTGGGCGACCAGACGGTCTTCCAGCGGCAGGCCAATGGCATGGTGGAAGGTCGGATGCTTGGTTTCCGGGTAAATCCCGATCACCCGGCCGCGCTTGGCGCTTTCCTTTTTGGCGAGGTCGATCACTTCCTGAAAGGTCGGGATCTCGAACTTGCCGTTATAGGATTGATCGCGGTCGGCAAAGGCCTGCTTGGCGCGCAGGGTCTTCAGTTCGGCGAGGGTGAAGTCGGCCACCCACCAATCATCCGTCGCCACACCGTCGAGGTTGCGCACGCGCTTGCGGTTGGCGAATTCCGGGCGGCTTGCCACATCGGTGGTGCCGGAGATGAAGGGTTCGTGCCGGGCGACCAGCACGCCATCCTTGGTGGCGACCAGATCGGGCTCGATGAAATCCGCGCCAACTTCGATCGCGCGGGTGTAGGATGCGATGGTGTGCTCCGGGAACGTCCCGCTGGCGCCGCGATGGCCGATGACCAGCGGGCGCTTGCCGTCCAGCGTCTTATACTGCTGCGCGCTTGCCGACGCGGCGGTCAGCGCCGTGCCCAGAACCAGCGCCGCCGTCAGCGCGCGCCCGATAAATCCCGTCATGACACCCTCGTTTTATGATGGTTTGCGGGCGCTACCATGCCGCCGGGTGGCGACAGTTCCATGTGCAATTGATGATGATTTTGTTGGGAAATTCTTAAAGGGAGGCCCGGAACCTCGGCTAGACGGCGCTTCCTTTTTACCGAGACGATGAAACCGCATTCAGTCCGCCCAAAAACAAAACGGCCCGCCACAAGGGCGAGCCGCTTCTTAAACGAATAGGGGCTAGGCTTAAGCGGCGCGCTGGGTGGCCGCCACGCGGGCACGCGCCAGTTTCAGCGCCACCGGGTCCGAGCCGGCTTCGGCATCGCGCAGGGCGGCCGAAGCAGCGGCGGCGTCGATATTCTTCACCGGCACGGCGTCTTCGGCCAGCACAACGCAGCGTTCCGCCGTCACTTCGGCAAACCCGCCCGCGACGAAGATACGGTCGACGATCTGGCCGCCGTCATGCACCGCGACAACGCCGGGGTCCAGCGTCGCCAGAATCGGCGCATGGCCGACCAGCACACCGAACTCACCTTCGGTTCCGGGCATGACCACCATATCGACCGGCTTGGAGAGCACGAGACGCTCCGGCGAGACGAGTTCAAAGGTGATTTTACCGGCCATGCTGCGCGTTCCTTAAATCTTGGTCGTCGAAACGGGGAGCGGCCTTACGGCCCCTCCCCCTTAAGCACAGAGCGTTACGCGGCTTCCGCCGCCAAACGCTTGGCCTTTTCGATGGCGTCTTCGATGGTGCCGACCATGTAGAAGGCGGCTTCCGGCAGATCGTCGTACTGACCGGCGACGATGCCCTTGAAGGCGCGGATCGTGTCTTCGAGCTTCACGAACACGCCCGGCGTGCCGGTGAAGACTTCGGCGACATGGAACGGCTGCGACAGGAAGCGCTGGATCTTACGGGCGCGGGCCACGACCAGCTTATCTTCTTCGGACAGCTCGTCCATCCCGAGGATGGCGATGATGTCCTGCAGCGACTTGTAGCTCTGCAGCACACGCTGCACGTCGCGGGCAACCTGATAATGCTCTTCGCCGACGATCAGCGGCGACAGGGCGCGGCTGGTGGAGTCAAGCGGATCGACGGCCGGGAAGATCGCCATTTCGGCGATCTGACGCGACAGAACGGTCGTGGCATCCAGATGCGAGAAGGAGGTGGCCGGGGCCGGATCGGTCAAATCGTCGGCGGGCACGTAAATGGCCTGCACCGAGGTGATCGACCCCTTCTTCGTCGAGGTGATGCGTTCCTGCAGCGCGCCCATGTCGGTCGCCAGCGTCGGCTGATAGCCCACCGCCGACGGGATACGACCGAGCAGCGCCGACACTTCGGCACCCGCCTGGGTGAAGCGGAAGATGTTATCGACGAAGAACAGCACGTCCTGGCCTTCTTCATCGCGGAAGTATTCCGCAAGGGTCAGACCCGACAGGGCGACGCGGGCACGGGCCCCCGGCGGCTCGTTCATCTGACCATAGACCAGCGCCACTTTCGAGCCCGGACCATCGGTCTTGATAATCCCGGAGTCGATCATTTCGTGATAGAGATCGTTCCCTTCACGCGACCGCTCGCCAACGCCCGCGAACACGGAATAACCACCGTGGCCCTTGGCGACGTTGTTGATCAGTTCCTGAATGGTCACGGTCTTGCCGACGCCGGCGCCGCCGAACAGGCCGATCTTACCACCCTTGATGTACGGGGCGAGCAGATCGATGACCTTAATCCCCGTGACGAGGATTTGCGCTTCGGTGGCCTGATCGACGTAAGCCGGGGCTTCGCGATGGATCGACGACAGGCGGGTCGCGCCGACCGGGCCGCGTTCGTCAATCGGCTCGCCGACGACGTTCAGAATGCGCCCCAGGGTTTCCGGGCCGACCGGCACCTGGATGGCGTTGCCGGTATCGACAACCTGCGTGCCGCGCACCAGACCGTCGGTCGTGTCCATCGCAATGGTGCGGACGGTGTTTTCGCCAAGATGCTGGGCGACTTCCAGCACCAGCTTCTTGCCGCCATTGTCGAGTTCCAGCGCATTCAGGATCGGCGGCAGTTCGCCGTCGAACGTGCAATCCACCACCGCGCCGATGACCTGGGCAACGCGCCCGATATTATTGTTCGCCATTTTCCGCTCTCCTTCGGAGAAAATCCTGTGCCCGTTGCCCTTAAACCGCTTCCGCCCCGGAGATGATTTCAATCAGCTCCTTGGTGATCTGCGCTTGGCGCGAGCGGTTGTAGGTCAGCGTCAGCCGGTTGATCATGTCGCCCGCGTTACGGGTTGCATTGTCCATCGCGGTCATCCGCGCGCCCTGTTCCGACGCGCTGTTTTCCAGCAACGCCTTGTAGATCTGCACCGACAGGTTGCGCGGCAGCAGCGCCGTCAGGATCGCGTCTTCGTCAGGCTCATATTCATAGAGCGCCGACGCCCCGCCCTGGGCCTTGCCCGCGTCGGCTTCCGGCAGCGGCACGGGAATGAGCTGCTGACGGGTGACGATCTGCGAGATGGCCGACTTGAAGCGCGCGTAAACGATATGCGCGCTATCGATCTGCCCGGCATCGAATAGGCTAATGACCTTGCGGGCCACCGCATCGGCGTCGCCAAAGCTCAGCTTCTTCTTCCCCGCCAGCTCAACGCTGTCGATGATGAGATCGCCGAATTCCTTGCGCAGCGCGTCGCGGCCTTTCCGGCCCACGCAGAACAGCTTCACCGTCTTACCCTGGGCCTGCAGGCCCCGGATCATCAGGCGCGCGTCGCGGATGATCGAGGAGTTGAACGCCCCGCACAGCCCACGGTCGGCGGTTGCGACGATGACCAACTGCACCTTATCGGCACCGGTCCCCGTCAGCAGCGCCGGCGCATCGCTGGAGACGCCCGCCCCCAGAGTGGCGATCATCCGTTCCATCCGCTCGGCGTAGGGACGGGCGGCTTCGGCCTGTTCCTGGGCGCGGCGGAGTTTCGCCGCCGCGACCATTTTCATTGCCGACGTGATCTTTTGTGTCGACTTGACGCTACGGATGCGTAGCCGCAAGTCTTTCAAACTGGCCATGGCGCTCTCGCTCTCCCGTCAGCCGACCTTGGGGTTACGCGAAGCTCTTGGCGAACTGATCGAGGAACGCCGCCAGTTTTTCTTCGGTTTCCTTGGTGATTTCGCGTGCGTCGCGGATCGACGTCAGGAGTTCCGGCGCCTTCGCCTTCAGTTCCTCACGGAACTTCTTTTCGAAGCGCGTGACATCGCCGGTCGGAACCTTATCGAGGTAGCCGCGGACGCCTGCGAAAATCGAGGCAACCTGTTCTTCAACCGGCATCGGCTGGAACTGCGGCTGCTTCAGCAGTTCGGTCAGGCGGGCACCGCGCGCCAAGAGGCGCTGGGTGGCCGGATCGAGGTCCGAGGCGAACTGCGCGAAGGCCGCCATTTCGCGGTACTGCGCCAGCTCCATCTTAATCTTACCGGCAACCTGCTTCATCGCCTTGATCTGGGCGGCGGAGCCGACGCGGCTGACCGACAGACCGACGTTGATGGCCGGGCGGATACCCTTATAGAAGAGTTCCGTTTCGAGGAAGATCTGACCGTCGGTGATCGAAATCACGTTGGTCGGAATATAGGCCGACACGTCGCCCGCCTGGGTTTCGATGACCGGCAGTGCGGTCAGCGAGCCGAGACCGGCGGCTTCGTTCATCTTTGCGGCGCGTTCCAGCAGGCGGCTGTGCAGATAGAACACGTCGCCCGGATAGGCTTCACGCCCCGGCGGACGGCGCAGCAGCAGCGACATCTGACGGTAGGCAACGGCCTGCTTCGACAGATCGTCGTAAATGATCAGCGCATGCTGGCCATTATCGCGGAAGAATTCACCCATCGCACAGCCAACGTAGGGGGCGATGAACTGCAGCGGCGCCGGTTCCGACGCGGTTGCGGCGACGACGATGGTGTAATCCAGCGCGCCCGCATCCTGCAGGGTCTTCACGATCTGGGCGACCGTGGAACGCTTCTGACCAACGGCGACGTAGATGCAGTAGAGCTTCTTCGACTCGTCGGAACCTTCGTTCACCTTCTTCTGATTAAGAATGGTGTCGATGGCGACGGCGGTCTTGCCGGTCTGACGGTCGCCGATGATCAGCTCGCGCTGACCGCGCCCAATCGGAACCAGGCTGTCGATGGCCTTGAGGCCGGTCTGCATCGGCTCGTGCACCGACTTACGCGGAATGATGCCGGGGGCCTTCACTTCTACGCGGCTGCGGGTCACATCGGTCAGCGGACCCTTACCGTCGATCGGATTGCCGAGACCGTCGACAACGCGGCCCAGCAGACCCTTGCCGACCGGAACGTCGACGATGGTGCCGGTGCGCTTAACGATATCGCCTTCCTGAATGCCGCGGTCGTCACCGAACAACACGACACCGACATTGTCGGTTTCGAGGTTCAGCGCCATACCGCGCGTGCCGTTCGGGAATTCGACCATTTCACCGGCCTGAACATTATCGAGGCCGTAAATGCGGGCGATACCGTCCCCGATGGACAGCACCTTACCCACTTCCGCGACTTCGGCGCTCGTCCCGAAATTGGCGATTTGTTCTTTCAGAATGGCCGAAACTTCGGCAGCACGGATATCCATCAACCAACTCCCTTCATGGCGAGCTGCAAGCGCGTCAATTTAGTCTTCAACGAATGATCGATCAGCTTGGAGCCGATCTTGACGACAAGGCCGCCGATCAACGACGGATCGACCTTTACGTCGACCATAACCTTCGACCCATACGACCCGGCGAGGGACGTTTTGATCTGATCGATCTGATAATCCAGCAGCGGGACAGCGGCGGTCACTTCCGCCGTCACTTCCCCGCGCTTTTCAGCGAGGCGGGCCAAGAAGGCCGCAATCATCTGGGGCAGGCTGGCCAAGCGGCGATTTTCCGCCACGACGCCAACGAACCGGCGGACGAGATCCACTGCCCCGGCCTTTTCCAGCACGGCGCCAATCGCCTTGGTCTGATCGTCACGGCTCAGCACTGCGCTGGCGATCAGACGGCGCAGGTCCGCCGACTCGTCCAGCAGCGCCTTTAGCGCGCGCAAATCATTCGCCACGGCATCGAGCGCGCCTTGCGTCTCGGCCAAATCATAGAGGGCTACGGCATACCGCCCGGCAACGCCCGTCTGCTCTGTCGCCACCCCGGCTTGTCCTCTCATTTGCGTCCCGGCGAGCGCGGTTGCGGCTCAAACCGAAATCTGGACAGGAACGTTACGCCTTACTCTCCCGGCAGGGCTGCCAAAAGATAAGACGCAAGCCCGCACGGAAACGCGTGTTTCCGCTCAGGCGGCGCTTCCTTAACACACCGTTTTTATGGATGCAACGCGCCATGACTGAGAAAAGAGACAGGATTTTGGCGAATCTCCACCCCTGCCAACGGCGGCAAGCGGTTAGAATGCCGCCAACGGCAGGCTAACCCACGGGGAAATCTTCCAGATTCGCGCTTGGCGGCGCCGCTAAGCCGCCGTGCCCGGCAAATTCGCCGCAGGCTGGGCCGCCCCATCGGCCCGGTACATCCGCAGAAATTGTTCGACCGCATGACCGACTTGCCGCGTGATCGCCGCCGCTGTGTCCGGGTACGGCAGGCCCATGATGGCGTTCATCTGCGCATCGCGGATGACGAGATGGCAAAAATCCGCCGCCGCTTCTACCGGATCATCGGTGCGCAATACGCCGCGCCGCATTTGCTCGGCCAGATAGCCCGCCACCCGCTGCCGCCCCTGGATCGGCCCTGATTCGTAGAAGACCTGCGCGAGTTCGGGGAACTGCAAGGCTTCGGCAATCACCGTGCGCATCGCCGCCACCGTATCGTCGGCAACAAGAACCGACAGCAGCCGGGTACCATGCTCGGTCAGCGCTTCCCCGACCGGGCGGCTATGCACATCGGGATGATCGAACAGGCCGGTCATCATCTCGCAGCGATGGGTGACGATGGCCTGAAACAGCCCCGCCTTATTGCCGAACATATCGTAAAGGGTGGAGAGCGAGCCGCCCGACAGGCGCACCACATCATTCAGGCTGGTCGCGCCATAGCCTTTTTCGACGAACAACTGCGTTGCCGCCTGCATGATCGCTTCGCGTCGTGCTTCCCGCCGAGACGGTTTTGCACCGCGCGCCAAGCCTGCCACCGCTGCAATGGCCTTGCCGACCCGACACTCTGACATAAGTCCCCTCTACCGCCCCCGAGCAAAAAATTTTGCCGCCCCCTTCAGGACTGCCTTGACCGGAAGTGTAATCACTATTACACATAGACGCAAGATCAGAGGGACTCCGCTTCTTACCCCTTTCGGTATCGTCCCCGTCCACGGTCTCTGTCAAGGAAGGTTCTGACGATGGCGCGTTTCACGCTCCAAACCCTGCCCGCTGCCCGCCTGTTGGCCGGGGCATTGATCGTTCTGCCGCTGCTCGCGGCCTGCTCCGAAGAAAAGAAGGAGCATGCCGAAGAAGTGCGCCCCGTGCGGGTGCAGCCGGTGGCCTTCGAAACCGGGCGGGAGACCCTGAAACTGGCGGGCACGCTCGCCCCGCGTCTCGAAGCGCCGCTGGCCTTCCAGGTCACGGGCAAGCTCGCCAGCCGCCCGGTGGAAATCGGCACCCGGATTGTGCCGGGGCAAGTGATCGGCAAGCTCGAACCGGAAGATTTTGCCCTGCAATTGCGCCGCGCCCAAGCGCAGGTCGCCTCGTCGGAAGCCGATCTGGCCCGCTTGCAGGCCGATCTCAAGCGCTATGAGGCGCTGAAAACCAGCATGGTCTTTACCCAAGCGACCTATGACCAGCGCGCCGCCGCCGCCGCCGTGGCGCAGCAGACGTTGATCGGTGCCCGCAGCCAAGTTGCCATTGCCGAACGCCAGATGGGTTACACTACGCTCACCGCCGATCATGGCGGCGTCGTCACGGCGGTTCTCGCCGAACCGGGCCAGGTGGTCGCGGCGGGGCAAGCAATCGTGCGCGTCGCGCGCGATGAAGAGCTAGAGGTATCCGTTCCCATCCCGGAAAACCGGTTGGCCGAAGCCCGCGCGGCCCAGGATGCCCGCGTTAGCCTGTGGGCGGAACCGGAGAAAGCCTATCGGGTGCAGTTGCGCGAACTCGCCGCCAGCGCCGATCCGCAGACGCGCACCTATCTGGCCAAATACACGCTGCTCGACCGCCCGCAAGGCGGCAAAATGGGCATGACGGCCACGCTGATGCTGGCGAAGGGCGATGCACAGGCGGTCGCCGCCCTGCCGCTATCCTCCCTGTTCCAGCAGGGCGATAAGCCTGCCGTTTGGGTCGTCGATGCCGCCAAAGGCGCCGTCACGCTGAAACCAGTCACCGTCGCCGCCTATCATCAAGATGCGGTGCTGCTGGCCGGTGGAGTGAAGGACGGCGAGTTAGTAGTGACCGCCGGGGTCCATCGCATCGATCCGGGCATCAAGGTCCGCATTCTGGGCGCCGTACCGGGGAAGGGCCAGTAAGATGAGCGACCGGTTCAATCTGTCCGCCTGGGCGCTGCGCCATCAGACCCTGGTGCTATTCTTTATGCTGATCCTCGGCGTTGCCGGGACCCTGGCCTACCTTGGCCTTGGGCGGCAGGAAGACCCGGATTTCACCATCAAGACCGTCGTGATCCAGGCCTTCTGGCCGGGCGCCACCGCGCGGGAGATGGAGCTTCAGGTCACCGATAAGATCGAAAAGAAGCTTCAGGAGCTTGCCTATTTCGATAATGCCGTCAGCTATTCGAAGCCCGGCGAAACCCTGATCAAGCTGACCTTCGCCGATTATACGCCGCCCAAAGAAGTCCCGAACCTATTCTATCAGCTTCGGAAGAAGCTCGGCGACATGCAGCGCACCCTGCCAAGCGGGGTGCAGGGGCCGTTCGTGAACGACGAGTTCGGCGATACCTTCGGCATCATCTATGCCTTTTCCGCCGATGGCTTCAACCTCGCGGAGCTGAAGAAGTATGTGGAAGACGTGCGCCAGCAATTGCTGACCATCAAACTGGTCGGCAAGGTCGAGCTGTATGGGACGCAGGACGAAAAGATTTTCGTCGAATTCTCCCACACCAAACTCGCCACCCTTGGCATTACCCCCAATCAGATTTTCGACGCGCTGCAGCGGCAAGCCGCCGTCGCCCCGGCAGGGATCATCGAAACCGCCAAGGAACGGATTTCCCTGCGCGTCGAGAACGGTTTTGCATCGCTGGACGATGTCCGCAACGTCCCCATCGTCGCCAATGGCCGCGTGCAGACCCTGGGCGATATTGCCGAGGTCAGCCGGGGCTATGAAGACCCGATGACCTTCCAGATGCGCTTTAACGGCAAGCCGGTGATCGGTATTGGCCTATCAATGGCGCCGGGCGGCAATATCATCGACATGGGCAAGGCCGTCGATGCCAAGATGGCCAAGATTAAGACCCAGCTTCCGCACGGGATCGACATCGAACAGGTCGCCGCCCAACCAAAGGTTGTCGATGCCTCGATCTCCGAATTCGTGAAGTCTTTGGGCGAAGCCCTGGCCATCGTGCTGGCCGTCAGCTTCATCAGCCTGGGGTTCCGCACGGGCATCGTCGTAGCCCTCTCGGTACCGCTGGTGTTGGCTGTGACCTTCCTGATCATGCAGATGATCGGCATCAACCTGCACCGTATCTCGCTCGGCGCATTGATCATCGCCCTCGGCCTGCTGGTCGATGACGCCATCATCGCGGTTGAAATGATGATGCTGAAACTGGAAGAAGGCTATGACCGGGTAAAGGCCGCCACTTTCGCCTTCACCTCCACCGCCTTTCCGATGCTCACCGGCACTATCGTCACCGCCGCCGGGTTCGTGCCGGTCGGTTTCGCCAAATCCGCCGTGGCCGAATATACCAATGCGATCTTCTGGGTAACGGCGATTGCGCTGGGGATTTCCTGGGTAGTGGCCGTGTTGTTCACCCCCTACCTCGGCTATAAGCTGCTGCCGGAGTTTAAAGACCGCGCCCACGGCGGCCATGATCCGCATGATACCAAGCTCTATCACGCCCTGCGCGCGGTGGTGACCTTCTGCGTGCGGTGGCGGAAATCGGTACTGGTCGTGACGCTGGCGATCTTCGTCGCCTCCGTCGTCGGCTTCGGCAAGGTGGCGCAGCAGTTCTTCCCCTCCGCCTCGCGCCCGGAACTGATGGTTGATGTGCGCCTGCCCGGCGGCGGGTCCATCGCCGCGACCCAGGCCACGGTCGAACGGGTGGAAGCCCTGCTGAAGGACGATCCGAATGTCGCCTATTACACGTCCTACGTCGGGGCAGGGACGCCGCGTTTCTATCTGCCGCTGAACCCGGAGTTGCGTCAGTCGAATTTCGGTCAGTTCGTCATTATGACCAAGGGCCTTAAGGAACGCGAAATCGTCGTCAAAAAGCTAGAAACCGCGTTTGCCAACGAGTTCCCAGAAGGGTTACTGCGCGTGGCGCGTCTCGAAAACGGCCCGCCGGTCGGCTTCCCCATCCAGTTCCGCGTCCTCGGTTCCGACCCGGCGCAAATCCGCGAGATCGCCTATCGGGTCCGCGATACAATGCGCGCCAATCCGCATACGGCGAATGTGAACCTGGAATGGAACGAGCTGTCGAAGACCGTGAAGCTCGAGGTCGATCACAAGAAGGCCCGCGCCCTGGGGGTTAACCCGCAGGATCTCTCGACCACGCTCTATACGCTGCTCTCGGGCCTCAACGTCGCGCAGTTCCGCGAGGGGACGGAGTTGATTTCCGTCGTCGCCCGCGCCGTTCCGGCCGAACGCCTGTCGCTGACCGACCTTGAGGGCATCAACGTCGGCACCGCAACCGGCGGCTCCATCAGCCTCGCCCAGATCGCCACGGTCAAATACGAGCTGGAAGAGCCGATCCTGTGGCGCCGTAACCGCGAGACGATGATCAACGTCCGCGCCGATATTTGGGACGGCACGCAGGCCCCCGTCGTCACTGCGCAAATCAACCCGCAGCTCGACGCCATCCGCGCGACCCTGCCCGACGGTTACCGCATCGACGTGGGCGGCGCCGTAGAAGAAAGCGCCAAGGGCCAGAACTCCATCAACGCCATGATGCCCTTGATGCTGATGATCATGCTGACGACGCTGATGATCCAGCTCCAGTCCTTCCAACGCTTGATTATCGTCTTCCTGACGGCGCCGCTGGGGATCATCGGCGTCACGGCGGCGCTGCTGATCTCCGGCATGCCCTTCGGCTTCGTCGCCATGCTGGGGACCATCGCGCTTGCCGGGATGATCATGCGTAACTCGGTCATCCTGGTCGATCAGATCGAACAGGATGTGCGGGCCGGGCACGCGCTGTGGGATGCCATCATCGACGCCACCGTGCGCCGCGCCCGCCCCATCGCCCTGACCGCCGCTGCCGCCATTCTGGCCATGGTGCCGCTGTCGTTCAGCGCCTTCTGGGGGCCGATGGCCGTGTCGATCATGGGCGGCCTTGCCGTGGCGACGCTGTTGACGCTGCTGTTCCTCCCGGCGCTCTACGCCGCTTGGTTCCGCGCCAAGCCCGTGGTGGCGGAAGACCCGATGGACGATATACGCCGCCGGGCGCTGGCCCATGTCCCGGCGCTCGCCGCCCCGGGGGTCGCCAGCAGCCGCCCGGCAGAATAGTTACCCCTGCGTAACCCCAAAGCCGCGCCTGCGCCGGTCCCAGACTTGCGCAGGCGCAAGAAACGGCGTTAACTCGGGGGCATGAGCGAACTGCCATCCAATCTTTTGGTCGTCGATTTCGTTGCCGATTACGTCTGCCCCTGGTGCTGGATCGGGCGCTATCGGCTGGAAGAGGCGCTGAACCATCTGCGCGAAACCAAGCCCGATCTTGCGGTGCGCATCTCCCTGCGGCCCTTCGAATTGAACCCGGATATACCGCCCGAAGGCATGGAGCGGGTCGCCTATGCCGAAGCGAAATTTGGGTCGGTCGAACGGGCGCAGGCGATGTGGGCGCGCGTCGCCTCCGTCGCCGCCATGGACGGGCTGGAGATGAAATTCGAGGATATCGGCCGCCAACCGAACACCATCGACGCGCATCGGCTCGTCGCCTGGGCCGGAACCAAAGGCCGGGGGCTGGCGCTATCGGCGCGGCTCTATCCGGCCTTCTTCCGCGAAGGGGCGGACTTGGGGGATAAGGACATCCTTGCCGGTCTTGCCGCCGAGGTTGGCCTGCCGCGTGACGAAGCCGCGGCCTTCCTCGCCTCCGACATCGGGGTGGAGGATACCCGCCAGATGGAAGAAGCCGGGCGACGGGGCGGGATCGACGGGGTGCCGGTCTATCTCTTCAACCGCAAAACCTCCGTCATCGGCGCCCAACCGCTCGACCGGTTGTTGGAGGCAATCGATCAGGCGCTGGCTTAGCGCTTACCAAAGTCTCGGAACGATCCCGTCAAACACAGTGTCCGCCGAAACCAGCGGAATACGGAGGTGTTTGGCGGTCGCGGCCAGGAAGCGATCAAAGGGGTCGCGGTGCGGCCAGTCCAGCCGGCCTGCCAGCAGGCATACCTCCGGTGGCAAACCAGCGGCGCACGCCCCTTGCACGGCTAAAAGTCCCGGTAACTGATCGAGAAAAGGTACCATTTCCGGCCATTTCCCGAGCCGGACTTTCTGAGCAATTTCAAAAAAGCTGATTGGACTGACGTAGACCTGCTGTGCCGCCTCAATCGCCGTGAGTGCGGAGGCCGACAAACGGGCTGATCCGGTCAGCGTCCAAGCCCAGACATGGGTATCCAGTAGCAGCGCCGTCACGCTGGCCCTTCCCACTCGGCCAGCTCATCGGGCGCCATTGGCTCCAGAAAATCCGGTCCGGGGCCTAGGTCCGCCGACAAAACACCAAACTTAAATCGCTGCGGGATAACCGGCACCAGTCGGACGACCGGCGTGCTCCCCCGGGCGATGATCACCTCCTCGCCGTTCAGCGCCGCTTCAATCAAGCGGGACAGTTGGGTTTTCGCGGTATGGACTGTCACTTGTGGCATGGGCACGCTCCTATTAGCTAACTTAGCTAAAGCATATCCATTTGACCAGCCTCTACCCACGCCGATAGCGCGGCAACCACTGATTGAGTGCCAGGAAACGGTCCAGGCGGTCGCTGTCTTTTGCCAAGGTCGTGCGGGCGAGGGCTTCGAGCCGCGTCAGGGTTTCCGGGCGGGCATCGTCGAGGGCGGCGGGCTGGCCGGTCAGATCGACCTGAAAGCGGAAATGCGTGTCCCCCGCCATTTCGGCCGCTTGGCTATCGATAATCTCTGACGAGGCATCAAGGATCACATCGCTGATCGGCCGCGCCCAGCCCGCGAGGCCCCAGTTCTTGGCCTGGGTATACTGCAAGGGGTGCGTCTGTCGCCCAGTCCCCAGCGAGAGAATAAGATAGCCGCTGGCGCCGGGATAAAGGTCCATCGCGGCAGAGAGGGCGCAGAGCGTTGGGTTCGCCGCGAAAACGCTGCCGTCGATCAATGCGTGGGAGGTACCGTCGCCTGACCGGATCAGTGCCGGTTCGAAATAGGTCGGCGCGGCACAGGTCGCGCGGCAAAGGTCGGCCAGCCGATAATCTTTCGCCGGGTCCGCCGCCTGCCAGGAGCGAAACAGCACCGCCGCCCGCCGCTCGATATCATAGGCCGTCAGCATCAGGGCGGGCAGCGTCACATCGGATAAGCGGGCATCGCCGAAGGTTTCGGCCAGTACCCGTTCAAGGAAGCGGGCGTCGTATTTCTCGTCGGCGACGCCGTTCATCGTCCCCAATGCCCGCCACAGGGAGCGCCCAAAAATGCGTGGCCCGGCGCGATGGTAGATGGACATGACATCCGCCGCTGCCACCGGCTTTCCCGGTCGCAGCAGCGCAGCGGCGATGATCCCGCCGGTGGAGGTTCCGGCGATCAGGTCGAACCCGGTCCCCGCCGGGGTGCCGCTGCGCTCCTCCAGCACCGACAGAAACGTCGCCGCGAGAAGGCCCCGCATGCCGCCGCCGTCAATCGTTAGAATCCGGGGATACCCACGCATCAGGGGCAGTCCCCCGGGGCAACCGGCGCCAGAATTAGCGGCACCCCGGCGCCAGAATAGCGCTGGCGCGGCAGCATCAGCGGCGTCACCGGTCCTGCCGGGCGCAGCGGCGCGGCTGCCGTTTGCAGCACATGGCAAGCCCGCGCCCCCGGCGCCGCCAGCAGGCTCGGGCGGACCCGCCAGAGATTCCCCGCGATCCACGGATCGGGGATGAGGAGCGGCCCGGTTTTCAGTTGATCGAGGTGGGTGGCCAGACGGGAGAAATCGGCGTCCTGGCGGCAGGTGGCGCAGGTCGGCAGCAGCAGCCGATCATCGATCAGCAACCCGACCGGCCCCGACAGGGCAACGCCCCCGATCAAAGTCCCTAGCGCCAGCCGCCGCCAGGAAGATAGCGGCATACGGTCGATGGCGCTGAAGATCAGCAGCGGCACGAGCACGAGACAGGCGAGCGGCCCGCTGTCGCTGATGATCGGCCCGCGCTCCAGCAAGGTCGCCCCGGCGAGCAAGATCAAGGTTGCCGCGCAGCTTTGCGCGATGATCCCCGGCCACAGGTCGGCAGGACGGCTCGGGCGCAGCAGCGCCGGGGCTAAGAGCAGGGCGCCCACTCCCCAGAAGGCGAGATCGCGCACGGCCCGTTCCGCCAGAACCGACCAACCGTGCAACATCGCCCGGGGCAGCGGTTCGATAACTTCGGGGGGCGGTAGCAGCAGCAACAGCGGGGTCTGCTGAAGGGTGCGCAACGCGAGGGCAAGATAGGGCGCGGCCAGCAGCAATCCGCCCAGAATACCGACCAAAAACCGCCACCGATGCCGGTGCCGTTCGACCCTCAAATCGCGGTCGAGACCGAGGCAGAGCAAAAACACCAGCGCGAACAGTAGGCTGCCCCGCCCGCCCGTGAGGCAGAGGGCAAGGCTGACGGCCAGCACTGCCGCCGATGCCCAATCGCCATAGCGGGCGACGCGAACGCTCGCCGCGACCAGCGACAGCAGAGCGAAGGCCGCGAGCAGCGCGAGATCGCCGCCGAGCGGAAAGGCCGAGGAGAGCGGCGTCAGCAGCAGCAAACTCGCCCCGGCAAAGCGTGCGGACGCCGCCGCTAGCCACAGACGCGCCGCCGTATAGCCCGCCATCAGCACCGCCCAAAGCATCAGCGCTTCCGGCAGCAAAACCGCCAGCCGCCCCACGCCGAGCTTCAGCAGCAACCCGCCCAACCACAAAGGCAAGGGTGAATAGTCTGGCCCATAAAAGAACGCGAAGTGGCGCATCGCCAGCAGCCGTTCCGCCTCGGCCTCCGAGAGGGTCGGCACCAGCGTCCAGCGGGCCAGCAGCATCAGCAGGACCGGCAGCGCGTAGAGCATCCCCACGCCGAACCAGGGCCGCCGGTCCAAACGCGCTTGCATCCGATCAACCCAAGGGACCGGTAGATCGTAAAAGGAGGAAGCGGGGCCGCGCGTTGTGGACATAGCGATAATCTAGCATGTCCGCCCAAAAAGGGCAGGGGCCGCGCGCAGGCTTAATCCTGGGTGACTTGCCCCAAACCGCGCGACGGCAGGAGGCGGGAAAACAGCGTCGCATCCAACTCGCGCACTGTCATCAGCGCCTGGATAACGCGGGCGCGCCCGCTGCGTTCCAGCGCCACCAGCGCCGGGCTTTCGGTGATCGCCTGCGGCCCTTGCGTACCGATCAGGGTAATAATCCCGGTCGCCCCCTGCGCCCGCCCGAGAATGGCCAGCAGGTCGGGCGCCCCCGGCATCAGAATCTGCCCGCCCAAGGTTGCGTCACTCCAGGCGAGGGTTCCAAGCGGCGTGCGCAGGGAAATCACCGGTGGCTGCGGTCCGGTCGGCGCAGTTCGGGCGAAAAACGCGCCGGTGAGCAGCGTGAGTTCGACGGAGGCAAGGCGGCGGCGCCCATCAGCAGCGGGCAACAGCACACGGCGGTCGACCCGCAATCGCGCCCGCCCGCCAAATTCAATCCGCGTTGTATCGGATAAGCGTAGGCTGACCCGCGACAGCGCCGCGATTTCCAGCAGATCGCCCGCCAGCAGTTCTTCCCCGGCGGTTGCCGGGCGGCGCGGCAGACCAGGGCGCTTAACGGTAACCGACCCGCTTAGCGCGTCGAGCACGGCCACCAGATCGCCCGGTTTGCCGGTAATGGAAAAACTTTCGGCGAGATCATGGACCATTGCCGCCGACAGGCTTAGCCCGTCGCCAAGGTCGAGATCGTCGAAACTGCGGCGTTCGACAGCGAAGTAGTTAGGGATTTGCGCGAGTTCGCGCGCCCCGGCAACAAAAACCAAATCGTCACCGAGGCGGACCGCATCGGCACCGCCGAGCAGATCTTCCGCCTGTAAAGAAGTTTCTGTGCCGTTTTCAACACCGCCATACATGGCATTCTGCCCGCTTGGTTTCAGGCTTCATACCATACTCTTGTGCAGGTGCGGAATAGATTTACGGCGCGAGTCGATCAATCTCGCGCTGCAATTGCGCCCGCGGCGGTGCGTCGGGCGGCAGCAGCGCCAGCAAGCGGCGCCAATGGGCCAGCGCTGTGGCTTTATCGCCCTGCTGTGCTGCCGTCAAACCGGCGAACCACAAAGCTTCCGGCTGATTGGGATCGAGCACCAGCACCCGGCCCATCAGGTCCGTCACCTCGGCCGGGATTGGCCCGCTTCCGCTGGCTTCGGGCGGGAAGAGGACGCGGGCCAGCCCCAGCAGCGCTTCTACGGACTGCGGGGCAAGCCGCACAATCTGCCGGTGCGCTGCGATAGCAGCCTCGGTCTCCCCCAGCACGCTCCGCGCCTGGGCCAACCGCTGCCAGCCCGCCAGATCGTCCGGCTGCTCCTGAAGCCGCGCGGCCAACCGGTCCACCATGCCCCGGATCATCGCTTGTGTCGCGGGGTCGCTCGGAAGATCGCCCGATGCCATAACCGGCGGCAGATTCAAGGCTTGGCGCAGCCGCGCCTGGGCCGCCGCGACCGTGGCCCGCCACGGGGCATCGGCAGGACCGTCGGCCAGCAGGGCTTCGACGGCCGCCAAGGCTTCCTCGCGGGCGCCGCGCTGCTCGGCGGCGAGGGCAAGGTAATAGCGCGCGCGGGCATCGCTTGGGTCAAGCACCAGGGCGGCCCGAAAGGCGCCTTCCGCCTCGCCCGTTACAAGACCCTGACCGATGCGGGTCAGCGCCTCCCCCTGCGCCGAGGGGAAAACCGCCAGACCGGGGAACTTCTGCCGCGCTTCCCCCAAAAGGGCGAGGGCTTCCTGCGTCTCCTCGCGCTGCACCAGCAAACCCGACAGGCGCAGCCAATTCATCGGTTCGAGCGGTTGCGCCGCGAGGGTCTTGCGCGCTTCGGCAATCGCCTGTACCGCCGCCGTTAGCGGCGCGATTTCGTCAGCCCGCGTCGACAGGGGTCGATCCTTCAAGGCCGGTTGCCCGAGCGAGAGATAAACCCCGAGCGGCACCGCCGTCACGAGTACAACGACGGGAACCGCCAGCGCTTTGCGCCGCACCCAGGAAATCGGCCGAGCGGCTTTGGCTTTCAGCAAGCGCCGCTGGACTTCTACCGTTGCGGCCGCCAAGGCCGCGTCGGTCAGGCGTCCGGCGGCATGATCGCGCTTCAACTCGTCTAATTGATCGCGGTAAAGGAGAAGCGGCACCTCCCCATCCGCCGACGGCGGGCGGCGCAGCATCGGGGTCAGAACCAAGGCAGCCGCGCCTGCGGACAGCAGCAGAATCGCAATCAGCAGGGTCACGCGTCTTTCTCCAACTGGCGCAACTGCTCCCGCTCCGCCGCGGTCAGCGGGACAGGGGCGACCGGCGTCTTCGTTTTCCGGCGGGCATGGATCAGCAGAAGCCCCCCCACCCCTGCCAGCAGACCGAAGGGGCCGAACCACAAGAGCGCCGTGCGGTCGGTGACCGGCGGGCGCATCAGCACAAAATCACCATAGCGTTCATGGATATACGCGAGGACCGCCGCATCGCTATCGCCTGCCAGCAAACGGCGACGAACCAGTAGGCGCAGGTCGCGGGCGAGATCGGCATTCGAATCGTCAATCGATTCGCTCTGGCAGACGAGGCAGCGCAACTCCCGCGACAGGGCGCGAGCGCGGGCTTCGAGGGCGGGATCGGCCAAGATTTCATCGGGGCCAAGGGCGGCGAGCGGCCCGGCGAGCAGCACCAAGGCCAAGGCAAGACGGCGGATCATGAGCCGAGACTTTTCAGCAGCGGGCGCAAGGTCTTGTCCAGCACCTCAGCATCAATGGCGCCGACGTGGCGGTAGCGAATCTTGCCCGCCCGGTCGATGACGAAGGTTTCCGGCACGCCGTACACGCCCCACTCGATCGACGCCGTGCCATTGCTATCCATACCGATGCGGGCAAAGGGATCGCCCAGCGCCGCCAGAAACGCCTTGGCATTCTCCGGCTTGTCGCGCTGATTGAGGGCGAGAATCGTCACCCCCTGCTTCTTCAGGTCCATCAAAAACGGATGTTCCGCGCGGCACGGCACGCACCAAGACGCAAAAACATTCACTAGCAGCGGGCCTTGCGCCGCCAAGGCCCGAATTTCGGCATCGGTCAGGGCCGCCTCGCCCGCGCGCAGCGCCGGGAGATCGGTGGGCGGTACAGGGCGATCAATAAGCGTGCTGGGCAGTACCTTATCGCCCCCGGCCAGCAGACTAACCGCGAAATACCCCAGCAGCACCGCCAGCACGAGCAGCGGCAGGGCGGCGAGCAGCCAGCGCGACTTCATGCGGCGACCCTCCCCGACGCAGCGGCGGGCTTGCGCTGGGCCACCCCGAGGCGCAGGCGGCGGTCGGCGAGCGAGAGGCTGCCCCCCAAGGCCATCACTACGGCACCGCCCCAGATCCACGGCACCAGCGGATTATAATAAACGCGCAGGGCATAGGCGCCGGTTTGGGCGTCGCGGTCGCCGAGCGCCAAATAGAGATCGCGCAGCCCATTGGTGCGAATGGCCGTTTCGCTGGTCGTCATTGGCGGGCGGTTGAACTTGCGCCGCGCGGGTTTGGCCGTCGCGATTACCGCCCCATCACTGCGGATAATCACAGTAGCGGTTTCGGCGATGAAATTCGGGCCTTGCACCGGCTCGACTTTCTCTAAAGTCAGATCAAACCCCGCAACGCGCATGCTTTGACCCGGTTGCAGCGCCTTGACCTGATCAGTTTGCCACAGGTCGCCCGCCATGCCGATGATCGAAATGCCAAGCCCCGCGTGGGCGATGATCGCCCCCAGGGCGCTGCGCGGCAGCCCGCGCCAGCGCGCCCGGATATTGCCGCGTAGCCGGTCGTAAAGATCGGTCAGCGCGCCGAAGATCAACCAGCACCCACAGAAGATCCCGAAGGGCGCCAGCAGCGGCCCGCCGCCCGCCCAGGCATAGGCGACGCCCGCCCCGATCAGCGCCAACAGCCCGGCAACCTTGAGGCGCAGCAAAATCGCCAGCGCATCGGCCCGCTTCCACGGGATCAGCGGCCCCGCCGCCATCACCAGCACCAGTGGTACCAGCAGCGGCACGAAGGTGGCTTTGTAATAGGGGGTGCCGACCGTCACGGTCCCGAGGCCCATCGCATCGAGGAACATCGGGTAGAGCGTGCCCAGCAGCACTGTCACCAGCGCCACCGCCAGCAGCACATTATTGAGGATCAACGCCCCCTCGCGGCTGATCGCGGCAAACAATCCGCCCCCGTCCAGCAGATGAGCGCGCAGGGCATAAAGCGTCAGTGCCCCGCCGACCACGACCGCCAGCAGCCCGAGGATGAAGGCACCGCGCGCCGGGTCCGTCGCAAACGCATGGACCGAGGTAATGACGCCGGAACGAACCAGGAAGGTGCCCAGGATCGAAAAAGCAAAGGCGACGATGGCCAGCAAGATCGTCCAGCGTTTCAGACTATCGCGCTTCTCCACAACGATGGCCGAGTGCAGCAGCGCCGTTGTCGCCAGCCAGGGCATGAGAGAGGCGTTTTCCACCGGATCCCAGAACCACCAGCCGCCCCAGCCCAGTTCGTAATAGGCCCACCAGCTGCCAAGGGCGATGCCGAGCGTTAGGAACACCCAGGACGCCAGCGTCCAGGGTCGCACCCAGCGCGCCCAGGCGGGATCGACGCGCTTTTCCAGCAGAGCCGCCAGCGCGAAGGCAAAGGAAATCGACGTGCCGACGTAACCGAGGTAAAGCAGCGGCGGATGAAAGGCGAGGCCGGGATCCTGCAGCAGCGGGTTGAGGCCGCGCCCCTCAATCGGCGCCTGCGGCAACCGGGCAAACGGGTTGGAGGTCAGCAGGACAAAGGCATAAAAACCCAAGGAAATCAGCGCTTGAATCCCCAGAACCCGCGCCCGTAAGGTCGCGGGCATCCGGTCCCCCGCCAAGGCCACCGCCGAGCCGAACAGCGCCATAACGGTGATCCACAGCAGCATCGAGCCTTCGTGGTTGCCCCAGACGCCGCTGACCTTATACAGCAGCGGCTTATCGGCATGGCTATTCTGCCAGACGTTCTGCACCGAGAAATCAGAAACGATATAGGCGTAGGTCAGGGCACCGAATGCAACTAGGGACGCCAGCGCTTGGGTGAGCGCGGCGCTGCCGCTGAAGGCCATCAGAAACCCGTCGCGGCGCTGGGCCCCAAAGAGACCGAAGGCCGCTTGCAGGGCGGCGAGCAGCCCCGCCAGGATCAAGGCGTAATGCCCAAGTTCGACCAGCATGCGGCGGCCCCTTATTTGGCGGGCGCGACGGCGCCCGGCTTCCACTGGCCGGTGGCTTTGATCGCCTCCGCCACTTCCTTCGGCATATAGTTTTCGTCGTGCTTGGCCAGCACTTCGCGAGCGACGAAAAGCCCGTGCTTATCCAGGCTGCCTTCGGCAACCACGCCCTGGCCTTCGCGGAACAGATCGGGCAGCACGCCCTTATAGGCGACGGTCACGGTCTGCGCCGTATCGGTAACGCGGAAATGGATCGTCGCTCCATCGGCCTGCCGTGCAACCGACCCTTGCTCGACAAGTCCTCCCAGCCGGAAACGCCGTTCGGCGGCAACCTTGCCCGCCGCCACATCGCTGGGGGAATGGAAGAACACGAGATTGTCGGAAAAGGCGGTCAGGATCAGCCCGGCGGCGACCCCCAAGCCGGCAAGACCGGCGAGCACGGCATAGAGACGGCGGCGTTTCGCGGTTTTGGCGGGGGATTTCAGGCTCATCGCTCCGCCCCCCGGCGCGGGTTGATCGCCTCCCAAGCCGCGCGGGCGCGTGACCGCTGCACCAGCGATAGCGCCAGCAGGCCAATCAGCACGACCGCCGCCAGCCCATAAGACGCCCAAATAAAGACGGCATAGCCGCCCATATGCAGAAACTCGCTCACGATACCCGCTCCTCCACCGCGCGGATTTTGCGGTCAAGAATGGCGGTTTCAAGGCGCAGCAGCAGCACCCACACAAAAAAAGCCGTAAAGCCCAAGGCCATCAGCAGCAGCGGGCGCAGCATCGCCGGGTCGATGGTCGGCCCATCCATGCGAAAGACCGAGGCGGGCTGATGCAGCGTGTTCCACCAATCGACGGAAAATTTGATGATCGGCAGATTGACCGCACCGACCAGGGCCAGGATCGACCCGGCCTTCGCCCCCCGTTCGGGATCGTCGAACGCATCGACGAGGGCGAGATAGCCGAGGTAGAGGAAAAACAGCACGAGCACGGAGGTCAGCCGCGCGTCCCACACCCACCAAGTCCCCCACATGGGTTGACCCCAGAGCGAGCCGGTAACGAGGCAAAGCAAGGTGAAAGCCGCCCCCGGTACTGCGGCGGCCCGGGTCGCAAGATCGGCGAGCGGATGCCGCCAGATCAGCGCCACGGCGCTCGATAGGGCCATCGAGGCATAAACGAAAACGCTCATCCACGCGGCGGGAACGTGGATATACATGATCCGCACGGTTTCGCTCTGCTGATAATCGGCGGGCGAGGCGAACAGCGCGAAATAGAGACCAACGCCCAGGAACAGGACCGCCGCCGCCGCCGCAAAGGGCATCACCCGCCGCGCGATGCGCTGAAACCGGGCCGGATTGGCAAAACGGTGCATCTCCTACGTCCTTCCTCTCAGGCGCGCGCCCTCCGCGCTTCGAACCAATCCTGGGCCTCGGCGGCGACCGTTCCCCCGAAGAGGATCAGCACCCAGAGAATGAACATCCAGAGCTGAAGCAGGGGCAAAGCCGCCAAAGCGCCATAGATCAAGTTTTGAATCGGCGCGGCGGCGATATACCAGACAAAAATCCACTTGGCGACGGTCAGCGCAAGGGCTGCGACACTGGCACCGATCGCCGCCGCCCCCCAATGCACGCGCCGAGCCGGGAAAACCATAAACATGAACAGAAACGCGACAAAGCCAATCAGCGGCGTGACCCCATGCCGGATGGCAACCAGCCAGGGCGCATCGCTGCCCAACAGCCCGGTTCCCAAAGCCCAACCGCTCGCCGCCGCCAGCAGCGGCAAGGCAACAATGGCCACGATCAGCGCGACCAGCCGGATACTCCACGGCCAATGCCGTTCGGTGCGCCAGATAAAATTGAAGGAGGTTTCGACTTCGATCAGTAGCAAAAACATTGATACTGCGAGAGCAGGCAATAGGAACGAGGGCAGGGACGCCGCGTTACTGATGAAGGTCGTGAGTTGCTGATCAACCTGATCGCCGACGACCGGCACAAAGCTGGAGACGATGACGCCACGCGCCTGCACGATCCAATCGCCGATCCCTTCAAACCGGGCGGCGACGCCAAACACGAGAATCGCGACCGGCACCAAGGTTAGCAGCGTCGTAAAAGCCAGCGACCCGGCGAGGATGGCCACCCGTTCCTGCGAGAACCGCTTCAAGACACTCCCGCAGAATTTTAGAAACATAATGCCTCAGCGCGCCCGGCGGCGGGTGCCATAGGCGCGCGCGGCGTCGCCGAATGCCCCGAACAGCGCCAACGAGAAGGGGTTTTCCCGCACTTTGAATTCCGGGTGCCATTGCACGGAGACGGCAAAACTCTCGGTCCGCGTCACGCGCACGGCTTCAACCGTGCCATCGTCGGCCACCGCCTCGACCTCCACCCCATCGGCCAGCCGGTCAATCCCCTGCCAATGCAGCGAATTGACCTGTAAGCGCGTGTCGCCGCCATTGAGCTGCTGGAACAGCCCGCCCTCGGTCAGCGTTACCGGATGGGCGAGACCATATTGAATATCGAGATCAGGGCTATCGGGAGCGCGATGATCGATCCGGCCCGGAAGCTCGTGCAAGCGCTGGTGCAGCGATCCGCCGAGGGCGACGTTCAGTTCCTGATGGCCCCGGCAAATCGCCAGCAGCGGCACACCCGCCGTCAGCGCCGCCAGAATGAGCGGCAGCACCGTCGCATCGCGCGCCGGATCGTGCAGCGTCCCTGCCGCCGCACTTGGGCCGTCATAATGATGGGGTTCGACGTTCGATAGGCTGCCGGTGACCAGCAAACCATCCAGCGTCGCCACTACGGCGCCAATATCGAGATCGTCGCCCAACGCCGGGATCAGCAGCGGCAGACCGCCCAGCCCGTCCGTTACCCCCCGGATATATTTCTCACCGACCGTATGGGTCCGGCTGCCATCGACGGTGCGAATGCAGGCCGTAACGCCGATCACCGGCGGGCGCGGGGCAGTATGGACAGAACGGCGCTGGGGCATGGGGCTTTCCTCTCGCTAACCGCGCCGCACGATAATCGTGCGCACACGGCGGCGGTTGACCAGAACAAAGATGATCGCAGCAACCAAAAGGACAGGCAGGACGAACGCGAGGATCGTGAACAGCCCCGCCAAGAGCAGAAACCCCATCCCGATCACCGCCGCCAATGCGGCAATCGCCACGACAACGCGCAGCAGTTGCTTCAGCTTGCTGTCGGGGCGATAGGGGCCGCGGCCCGGATCGATAATCAGCTCAGGTTCCCTGCGCATCCTCTGCCCCTCTCCCCAGCCCGTCCGGCTAATAGGCGTTCCGGTTCACAAAGCCGACGAACACGGTCATCAGCAAGATTTTCAGATCGAGACTGAGGGACCAATTGTCAATGTAGTAAAGATCGTACTGCACGCGCATCCGCATCTTTTCCGGCGTATCCGTCTCGCCGCGATAGCCGTTGACCTGCGCCCAGCCGGTGATCCCCGGTTTCACCCGGTGGCGACCGAGGTAACCGTCGATAATCGCCGCGTAATGCTCGTTATGGGCTACCGCGTGCGGGCGCGGCCCCACCAGCGACATGGTACCCTGCAACACGTTAAAAAGTTGTGGAAGCTCATCCAGGCTCGACTTGCGCAGAAAGCTGCCCACCCGGGTCACGCGCGGATCATTGCGCTGCGCCTGCGGCACCGACGGATCGGGGTTCGGGTCGTTGCGCATCGAGCGGAACTTGAAGACCGTGATCTCGTTATTGTTAAAGCCATAGCGCTTCTGTCGGAACAGCACCGGCCCGGGGCTATCCAGCTTCACGGCAATCGCCACCACCGCCATCACCGGCAGCGCCAGCAACAGGATGAAGAACCCGAGGATACGATCCTCCAAGGCCTTCAGCACCTGCCCCCAGGCGCTCAAGGGGCGCTGGAAGACGTGCAGCAGCGGCAGACCGCCCAGGGTGGAAAAACCGCGCACCGGCAGATTAAAGCGGAGCGTATGGGCACAGAATTTCGTATTGATCGGCACGTCGCGCAGCTTCGCCAGCACGCTCGCCACTTCTTCTTCCGAGCGGTCGATCATCGCGATAACGATTTCATCGATCCGTTCCTGGCGCACCAACCGCACAAGATCGATGACCGAGCCGCGATAGGGCACCCCCTCAATCGTGGCTTCGGCCGGATCGAGCGTATCGAAAACCCCCACCACCTGCACGTAAGGGTCTTGACGCAACTGCTCCAGCACCTTCCGCCCCAGGTCGCGCGCGCCGACCAGGGCAATCCGCGCCGTCAGATCACCGTGCCGCCGCGCCCGCCGCCGCCGGTGCCAGATCACAAAGCGCGTCAGCGTAAACGCGATAAAGACGCCGAAATACCATTGCAGCGCCCAGGCGCGGTTTAGCCATTCAGTAATGTCGGTAACGAACACAAAGGCGAGGACCGCCAGGGCCACCATCGTCCAGGCTGCCGCCATCCGCACCACCTGCAAGGAGGTCGAGGCCAAGGAAGCCGGGCGGTAAATGCCCGCGACATGGGCGAAATTCGCCGTCAGCAGCGCCGCCAGCAGGATGATCTGATGGTAATAATGGGGGATGCGCAGCGTATTATTGTGAAACCAGAACAGCGTATAGGCGACCCCCGCCACCAGCACGACATCGGTCAGACGGAGCAGACCGGTGATCAGGGTCGTTCGGTCGGAGGCGGGAAACGCGCGGACGTCGCTCATGACAGGAAGGCGCACCGATCAGGATAGGGGAAGGAAGACCGTTACCGGTCTTCCAGGACAGGACTATAGAGCGCGCTGGGCGTGCTGCTTCATCAAATTTCGGAAAAACTCCAAGGCGTCCATTGTCGAGCGCGTGAAGCGGACTGCCAGGGTCTTTTTCTTCGAATCGCGGCGAACGACGCGGATCGTCGCTGAATAGCTGCGTTCCCCGCCGACCTGATTGAAGTTAACCTGCGTTTCGGCGCCTTGGTCCATCTCGCCGTCATAGTCGGCAATCAGCAACCCGCCGATCGACCAATCGATGGTGGTGAAGACTTTCTCGGCGATCTTCACTTGCAGTTTCGGCTCTTCAAAGCGCGTGTAATTGCGCTTCTCGCCCTTCGCGACATTGGCGATCTTCGGCATCGCTTCCGCCGGTTTGGCCTTCGTCGGCCCTTCTTGGCGATGCCCGCCGGTCATCGAGATCAGGTCGATCTTTTTAAGCACAAGGTCTTTAAAGCCCTGGGTCGCCCCCAGTTCCATCGCCTTCAGAAGATGTTCCTTAGCGACCTTAACCGCGTCCTGCTTTTTGCCTTCGAGGCGCTGTAAAGCAAACTCCCGCGCCTGTTCGAGCGATAGATCAACCAGCTTCACATTGGCATCGAGCGAGATGGATTTAACCGCCTCGGTCACCTTGATGAAATATTCGCGTGGGATCATCTTGTCCTGAAGCTGACCGCGCACATTGCGCACGATCCGCTCCACCTCGGCCACGCGGCCGGTCGCGGCGGCGATACGGGCACGATCGACGTCGATGTCGATGCGCTGTATCTTACCTTCCATCATCTTCCGCTGAATTTCGCGGTCTTTATCGGAATACATGGGCTATCGCCAAGTTTGGACCATTGCGCAACGACGGCCGACAAACACTGCCGGTCGATCCTTCGCACTATCGAGACACTGTACCAAAAAACCAAGCACAAACAAAATCATCGAAGCCTAAAACACTAAAAAGCGCGTCATACGGGCGAAATCACAGTCTTACACTAACCTTTAACCGTTAACATTTTCGAAATTTTTGCCCTTCTCGCGCGCGGTCGGTACACGCGCCAGTGCGTCCGCCGCCCGGCGCTGCTTCAACCGATGACCGATCTCGACGATGCTCTGCAAGGCGGGCAGAAACTCCTGCCCTAGGTCGGTCAGGGCATATTCGACCGACGGTGGCGAGGTCGGCATGATCGTCCGGCTTAGCACCCCCTTGCCTTCGAGATCGCGCAGACGCTGCGTCAGCACCTTGGCGGAAACGGCCGGAATATCGGCGCGCAACTCGTTGAACCGGCGGGCGCCCCCGGCGAGATGCCAGAGGATATTCGGCGTCCAGGCCCCGCCCAGCAGGCCCATACATTCCATCAGTGGGCATTCGGGATGGGGGGGCGGCGAGAGGTTTTTGCGCATTTTCAAAGGCATATCGGACATCCAGTTACCCGGTGGAAACGCCATAATCACAATAACCAATCATCACCTGGTTACAATAGGTAATCTTCCGCAGTATCTGAAAGGCGGTTCTGATCCTCTTTGGAGACCGTTCGATGAAACTCTACTATTCCCCCGGCGCCTGCTCGCTCGCCTCGCACATCACCCTGCGCGAAATCGGCCAGCCTTTCGGTTTGGAGCGGGTCGATCTCGCCAGCAAGACGACCGAAACCGGGGCTGACTATACCCGGATCACCGATAAAGGGCAGGTTCCCGCCCTCGAAATGCCCGATGGCAGCGTGCTGACCGAAGGCGCGGCCATTCTGCAATTCATCGCCGATCATGCGGGTGCCACGCAGCTTGCCCCGCGAGCGGGTAGCGTTGCCCGGGCGCGGGTGCAGGAAATGCTGAACTTCTGCGCCTCTGAACTCCATAAAGCCTTCGGCCCGCTATTCAACGCCGCCGCCCCGCAGGCGGCTAAAGACGCCGCCCCGGCGGCGGTCGCCCGGCATTTCGACTGGCTGGAAAAGCGCTTGAGCGACGGGCGGGCACATTTGACCGGCGAGGCCTTCACGGTTGCCGACGCCTATGTCTTCGTCGTCGCCGGGTGGGCCGGACCGACGGGCATCGGCTTTGACCGCTGGCCGAAACTCGCGGCCTTCCTGGATCGGGTTCGCGCCCGCCCAACGGTCAAGGCGGCACTCGCCGTTGAAGGTCTGGCCTAAGATGGGAACCGCCTTCGCCGAGATCACGCCCGTCCTGCAAACCTATTTTGACGGGCTCTATTACAGCGATACCGGCCGCTTGCGGCAGGTCTTCCATCCGAAAGCACAGTATGTCTGCGCGTCGGACGGAACGCTGCTCTACCGGACGATGGACGAATATTTCCCCGTCGTCGATGCCCGCCCGTCCCCCGCCAGCCGGGGGGAAGCGCGCCGCGATGCGATTGTCTCCATCGCCCTCGCCGGACCGGTCACCGCCATCGCGACCGTCACCTGCGCCATCGGGACGGCGCAGTTCATCGACTTGCTGACGCTGATCAAACTCGATGGGCGCTGGCAGATCATCTCAAAAACCTTCCACCGCGACGACTCAAAAGCCTAACCGGCGGAGAGAGACTATGCCCTACGTCAATATCAAGATCACCAAGGAAGGCGCGACCCCCGACCAGAAGGCCGCGCTGATCAAAGGCGTCACTGACCTTCTTGTCGATGTGCTGGACAAGAGCCCCGCCACCACCTTCGTCGTCATCGACGAGGTGGAGATGGCCCATTGGGGCATCGGCGGCTTGCCGGTGGAGGCCTATCGCCAAAAGCTGAAAGCCGAAAAGGGCTAAGCGTTTGGGCGCCCGCCGTCAGCGCCGCTGGCGGCGGGCGTTTTCTGAAACTTCCAACAGGGCGCGGGCGCACATCACCTCATCCGGTAAAGCCGAGGCTTTGCATTGGGCCTCCGCCTCATGCAACCGCCCCAAGGCTGCGGCGGCGCGCGCGACGGGCCAATGGCGCACCTGCCGCGCCAACCGCTCCGCATCGCGCTTGAACGGCGGTGGGCGCAGCGCGGCAATTGCCGCCTCGGCGGTTTTTCCGCCTGCCATCTGCGCCGCGACGAGATGCAACCGCTGCATCTGGCGTAACAGCACGCGCAGAATGCCGACCGGCGATTCGCCGTCCATCATCGCCCGGCGGAAGGCGAGATCAAGCGCCTCGGTCCGCCCGTCGAGCGCGGCCTGAATGACATCATCCAGCGACTGGGCCGCACTATCCCCAACCGCCCCCTGCACATCGGCCAGCGCCACCCGGCTTTGGCCGTGCAGATAGAGCGTGAGCTTGTCGAGTTCGGACCGGCTCATCATCCGGTCACCGCCGAGATGCTGGGTCAGATAGGCCAGTGCATCCGGCTCCGGTGTCAGCCCTGCCTTGCGCAGCGTTTCGGCGATCACTTGGCTTAGGTCGGCGCCGCTATCGTGGTAGCACGGCACCGCCACCGCCGCCGCATGGCTTTCACACAGCGCGCGGAGGGAGGATTTGGCGGCCAGATCCCCCGCCTCAATCGCAATCACCGCCTCGCCCGGCAGGGTTTCAAGAAAGCCCTTCAGCAAGGCGGTTAACCCGGCGTCGGTCGCGTCGCGCAGCCAGATTGCCCGGCGTCCGCCCATCATCGACAGCGCCGCCGCTTCGTCGTTCAGTCGGGCCGGGTCTTCCTTGAGCGCCGCCACCGAGAGTTCGACCACCTGAAACGGATCATTGCGGCTGCCCGCCACCGCGACCACAAGGTTTGCCGCCCGTTCGCGCACCAGCCCGGCATCCGGCCCGTAAAATAGCGCCGCCCGCAGGGGGGATTTCGGTTGTTTCAGCAGGGCTTCGGCAGAACCGCCGCGCGCGAGCTTCACACTGGCCTACGGCTGCGGCTGCCCGCGCTGGGCCAAGAAAGCCGCCAGCCGCAGGCTGATGGAATTGGCGAGATCCTGCACGGCCCGTTCCCGCGCTTCATTCTGCGCCAGCAAGGTGCCGTAGCCGCCTTCGAGATTGATATAGCCGATTTCCGAGCGCACGGGTTCCGACAGGACCGGCTTACCCGACTGCAGGTCGGTCAAGCGCATACCACCGTTCAAGACAAGCCGCGAATAGCTGGAGGTGGCATCGCTGCGCTTGGCAACTTCCAAAATCCCCTCGTTCAGCGTCACATCCAAGGCGTAGCGGGCGGCGGCGGCGCCCTGCGGCTGCAACCGATCCATCAGCAGCCCGCGCAGGATTTGCCCCGACCGGTCGGCAATCGGGTTGATGCGGACCTGCTGCAAACTCTCAGGCGCCACCTGCCCCGGTCCGCGCCCGTGCAGCGGCTGGAAGCCGCAGCCCGTGAGACCGAGGGCCAGCGCCGCCAAAACGGCGGCGCGCCAGGCGGCTATTGGCTTAGCCGACCACATTGATCAAACGGTTCGGCACGAGGATGATCTTCTTCGGCGCCCGCCCTTCCAGCACGCGCTGCACCGCAGGATCGGCCAGCGCCGCCGCTTCGGCATCGGCTTGGCTGATGTCGCGCGGCAACTCCAGCGTCGCGCGCAGCTTGCCGTTGACCTGCACGGCCATCGTCACGCTGGCATCGACCGTCAGCGCCGGATCGAAGCTCGGCCACGGTTGGTTGACCAACATACCGTCGGCGCTATGACCGAGTTCCGCCCAGATTTCTTCCGTCACATGCGGCATCATCGGGGCGATCAGGCGCACGACGGTGACCAAAGCGAAGCGGCGAACCCAGGCCGAAGCCGCATCGCTGCCGGTCAGATCTTCCGCCGCATTGGTCAGTTCGCGGATCAGCGCGACCGACTTATTGAAGTGGAAGTTTTCCAGCCCATCGGTCACGTCGCGGATGGTCTTATGGGTCAGGCGCAACAGCTTATCCGCCGCACCGGAAATCCCCTCCGGCTGCGGGGCGCCATAGGCGGCCAGCGGCTTATCGGCGGCGGGTTCAGTCGTTAGGCGCCACAGGCGGTTTACGTAGCGCCACGCCCCGTCGATGCCCGCCGTCGTCCATTCGAAATCGCGCTCCGGCGGCGAATCCGACAGCACGAACAGGCGCGCGGCATCGGCACCATAAGCGGCGATGATTTCGTCCGGGTCGATGACGTTCTTTTTCGACTTAGACATTTTTTCGACGCGGCCCGGCGTCGCCGCCTTGCCGGTCGAAAGTTCGAGGAACGCGCCGGTCTCGTCCTGCTGCACATCGGTCGGGAACAGCCATTGCCCATCCGCCGACTTATAGGTCTGGTGACAGACCATGCCCTGCGTGAACAGGCCTTCGAACGGCTCTTTCATATCCACATAGCCGCACTGCTTCAGCGCGCGGGTAAAGAAGCGCGAATAGAGCAAATGCAGGACGGCATGCTCGACGCCGCCGATATACTGATCGACCGGCAGCCAGTAATCGACCGCTTCTTTATCGAACGCCTGCTCCGACCGGGGGGAGGCGAAACGCAGGAAATACCAAGAGCTTTCGAAGAACGTATCCAGCGTATCGGTTTCCCGGGTCGCCGCGCCGCCGCAGCTTGGGCAGTTCACATGCTTCCACGTCGGGTGGCGATCCAGCGGATTACCCGGCGCGTCGAAGGTCACATCTTCGGGTAGCGTCACCGGCAGTTGATCGTCCGGCACCGCGACCGGGCCGCAGGTGGGGCAGTGGATGACCGGGATCGGGCAGCCCCAGTAGCGCTGGCGGCTAACGCCCCAATCGCGCAGGCGGAACTGCGTCTTGACCGTGCCGATGCCCAGCTTTTCGATATGGTCGCACGCGGCTTTCTTGGCCTCGGCCACCGTCAACCCATCGAGGAAGCCGGAGTTGATGAGAATGCCATCGTCCGAGAACGGGGCCTTACCGACCGTATAGCTGGCGTCGGCATCGCGCGGGCGCACCACCGTCACAATCGGCAGATCATATTTCGTGGCGAAATCGAAATCGCGCTGGTCATGGGCCGGGCAGCCGAACAGCGCGCCGGTGCCATAGTCCATCAGCACGAAATTCGCCAAATAGACCGGCAGCTCCTGACCGGGCACGAAGGGGTTCTGTACGAACAACCCGGTGCGATAGCCCAGCTTTTCTGCCTGCTCGATCACCGCTTCCGACGTGCCCATGCGGTTGCATTCGGCGATGAACTCGGCGGCGGCGGTATCGGTCTTTGCGAGGTCCAGCGCCAGCGGATGATTGGCGGCGATGGCAAGGAAGGAGGCGCCGAACAGCGTATCCGGGCGGGTGGTATAGACTTCCACCGCGTCAAAGCCCGGACGGCGGCTCGCCTCGGTCAGCGCAAAGTTAAGCTGCGCGCCTTGGCTTTTGCCGATCCAGTTTTCCTGCATGATGCGCACGCGGTCCGGCCAGCGGTCCAGCGTTGCAATCGCCGCCAACAGGTCATCGGCATATTCGGTGATCTTCAGGAACCATTGATTGAGTTCCCGCCGCTCCACCGGCGCGCCGGAGCGCCAGCCCTTACCGTCCACCACCTGCTCGTTGGCCAGCACGGTGTTTTCCACCGGGTCCCAATTCACATAGCTTTTCTTGCGGTAAGCGAGGCCGTTTTTCCAGAAATCCAAGAACATCTTCTGTTCGTGGCGGAAATACTGCGGATGACAGGTGGCAACTTCCCGCCCCCAATCGAACGACACGCCAAGCTGCCCGAACTGGGCGCGCATGCTGTCGATATTGGCGTAGGTCCATTCCGCCGGGTGGCGGTTGTTCTGCATCGCAGCGTTTTCCGCCGGTAGGCCGAAAGCGTCCCAACCCATCGGATGCAGCACATTATAGCCGCGCGCGCGCTTATAGCGGGCGGTCAGATCCCCCATCGCATAGTTCCGCACATGGCCCATATGGAGGCGCCCCGACGGGTAAGGGAACATCTCCAGCACATAATACTTCGGCTTGGCAGGGTCGATCTTAGCGTCGAACACCTTGGCGTCGGCCCAGGCGGCCTGCCATTTCGCTTCGGTTTCTTTAATCGCGTAACGGGCCATTTTGACTTTTCAGCAGACTATTTGCGGTTCTGGGCGGCGATGCGCATCTGGCGGGCGCGGGTCAGGATCGCGTCCTCAAGATCGGTGCCGGTGCGCGGATCGACGGCGGCATCCTGCCAATTGGCGCCATTCTGCACCTGACGGAACACGGCAGCGCGGACCCCATCGGCACGCAGGTCGCGGTCGAGGACGTAGAGCGTAACCTTCACCCGTTCGTTCGGGTTTTGCGGCGGGCTGTACCAATCGGTGATGATGACGCCGCCAAAAGGATCGGCGGAGGCCAGCGGCATGAACGACAAGGCATCCAGCGAAGCGCGCCACAGATAGGTATTTACCCCAATGCCCGTGCCGCCTTCGGCCCCCCGCGGCAGCGTCCGGGCACCAAAGAGGACGATCCCATCCTCGCCGGTCACCTTGCCGAAGCGCTCGGCATCGCGCTCATCCTCGGTCTTGGGATAATTTTGTTCGCCCTTGGGCAGGCCCCCGCAGGCCGTCAACACGCTGCCCAGCAGCAGTATACCAATCAGGGAAACGGCACGCATGACCGGTTCAATCCTTTGTTCGAACGATCCCAATGACCCGGACCACAGCGCGCGGACAGGCCCCCGCGCGGGCATGCTTTGCCCGGCAGTGTGCGGGACGCTAGGGCATGCGCCGCGCCGTTGCAAGCGCGCAAAGGGAAAAACGGCTATCCCCCGCGCGCGCCGTAGCCGTCGCCGGTCGCTTCGATGACCAAGGGCAACCCCAGCGCTTCGATTTTCCGCCGCAACCGATAGACATGGGTTTCCACCGTGCGGGTCGGCGTGTCGCTGTGGTACCCCCAGATTTCGGCCAGCAGAGCGGCCCGAGGGACCGGCGCGGACGCCGTCAACAAATGGCGCAACAGTGCCGCTTCCTTCTCCGTCAACCGCACTTCGCCGCCGGGACCGCTCAGCAGCCGCCGGGTCAGGTGCAGGCCGCCCCCCGCAATCGGCAGGCTGTCCTGTATTGGTGCCGCCTCAAGGACGCGGAGAAGCGCGGCGCGCAAGAGGGCCGGATGCAGGGGCTTTTCCAAAACCTCCCACCCCGGCGGCCAGGGGCGAGTATCACCCTTCGTCACCATCGCGACCGTCGGCAGCGCCGCCGCCCAGTCCGGCCATAGTTCACCGGGCCGGAGCGAGAGAATGAGCGCCCCGGCGGGCGGCGCCGCGTTGGGCAGAGCCTCCACCATCTCGATCGCCACCGCCGTCACCCCTTCCACCGCCGCCGCCAGGATCGGGCGCACGAGGGGGTCAGGTTCGACGATCCAGAGCGGCGCGCCCCCCATTTACCCCCGCCGCCCGAAAATGGCCGTCCCGACGCGCACATGGGTAGCCCCAAAGCGCACTGCCGTTGGGTAGTCGCCGCTCATGCCCATCGACAGGGTCGTTAGCCCAGCCTTCAGCGCTAATTCCCGCAGGAACGCGAAATGTAGCGCTGGTTCCTCATCGACGGGCGGGATGCACATCAGGCCCGTCACCGGCAGATGATGGACCGTGCGGGCACGCTCGATGAAGGCGAGCGCTTCGCGCGGGGGGATGCCCGCCTTCTGCTCTTCCTCGCCGGTATTCACTTGGATAAGGCAGGCGGGCCGCCGCCCGGCCTTGGCAATTTCCTTGGCCAGGGCGTCAGCCAGACTCTCACGATCCACCGTTTCGATCACATCGAACAGCGCCACCGCCTGTTTGACCTTATTGGTCTGCAACGGGCCGATGAGATGCAGTTCTAAGTCGGGGTGGGCTGCCTTGAGGTCGGGGAATTTTTCCTGCGCTTCCTGCACCCGATTTTCGCCAAACACCCGCTGACCGGCGGCGATAGCCTCGGCGACCGCATCGGCACCGTGGGTTTTGGAGACCGCGACCAAGGTAACCCCGGCCGCCTCTCGCCCCGCCGCCTCCGCCGCCCCGGCGATCTGCTGCCGCACCTCGGCCAACGCCTCGGCAATTCCGCTCATTCCTGTCTCTCCTTCTCCGCCTCGGCAGATTCGGCCTAGCGCCCCTGCGCACCCGGCATATTTGTCACGGCGGGCTTATCCCGTCCCGTCTTACGCGACTTTATAAGAAATCCGAACAAGAGTATGATCCGACACAGGTTACAAGTCTGTAAGACTTCTTTTGCTTGGGTGCAAACCCCGTATCGGTCAGGCGGCCTGAAATTTGCTTGCCCCTGAGACAACGGGATGGAATCCTGGGCAGAAATATCGGTGGTATCGGGTCGGCATCAAGGGGGCGGTTACATGACACTCAAACTGGTTGTCGATTCGTCCTCGGACAGACCTTTTTCCGACGCCCGCTGGGTGCAAACCGATGACAGCGATACCGTTGCCAGTGTCGAAGACGTCAAGGATAAAGCCCTTGCCGAGGGTAAAACCACCGACGACGGGCTGACCTTCGCCGATCTGCTGGATACGATCAACCCGCTGCAGCATTTGCCGATCATCGCCCCGCTCTACCGCGAAATCACGGGCGACACCATTTCCCCCGCCGCTCGCATCATCGGCGGTGGTCTATTCGGCGGCCCGCTTGGGCTGGTGGCGAGCATGGTCGACGCTGCTATCGAAGACGGTACTGGGCGTGATATCGGCGGTAACCTTGTTGCGATGGTCAAGGGTGATCCCTTGGGCAAAGACGCAATGCAGAATATCGCGAAGGCCAAAACCGCTGAACCGAAGCGCCCCGAAGTCGCCGACGCCAGCCAAGCTGTTCCGCAGCCCGCAGCCGCGCCCATCGCGGCTGCAGAGATTGCGCAGGCCCCCGCGACCGCCCCTGCCGTGCCGAGTATCGCGTCCGGCGCCCCCGCGCTTCCCGCAGAAGGCGGCCGCATCGCCGTGACCGGCAAAGGCCCGATGACGGCCATTGGCGGCGCAGGTGCCGCCATGCCCGCCGGGGCGACCGGCTTTATCGGCGGCAAATCCAGCATTCCATCAGGGGGCATGATTACCCCCGCTGCCGCCATGATGGCAGTTCAGCCGCAGGGCCAAGCCCAACCGGGACAAGCGGCAGCACAGCCAGGCTTGCCGGGCCAACCGAGCGGCGGCGATCCGACGCAATCTTTCTCTGGCCTCGCCGGGGTTGCAGCCCTTCAAGCCCAGCGCTCCGCCCCGCAAACGCCGCCCGCCGCCCCGCCCATCAATCCTGCCGCCGTTGCGGCAACGACCGATGCCGACGCGCCGCTGGACAAAGGTTGGTTCAAACTGCCCGAACGCACGGGCCGCAGCACAACCCGCGCCCCCGTGACGCTGGAACGGCGCGAGGTTAATAACACCCTCGCCACCAAACCCAGCACCCCGAACCCCACTGCAGTCCAGGCCGCCGAAGCTGCCAACCGGCAGTTGCCGCCCGCCAGCGAGCAGGGCCAGGTGCTGGCCACCGGCAATCCCTCGATCTCCGACGCGATGGCCCGCGCGCTTAATAAGTATGATGCGCTGGTCAAAAGCCGGGCCGGGAAGCCCAGCCTGACGGTCGACGAAGCCTATTAATCCAGCGCTGCTCGATACCCCCGCGCCCACCCCGGCGCGGGGGTATTGCTTTTTGGGGAGTCCGGCGATTTCGTCTTGAAAACGTCATAGCGCCACCCATTGAATCCATGAACACTGTTATTATCTACTCGTAACAGCGTTAATCTCCGACCGCCCTTTGGACGGCCGGTCACAAGGATTTTCCCCATGCGATTGAAACTGTTCGGCACCCTCACCGGCGTTCTGCTCGTCAGCGGCAGCGCCTTGGCGCAACAGGTCACTACGAAGGCCCCCTTTACGGTCACCATCGGCGGTAGCGTCCGGTCCGATTTCGGCTTTATGCAGGACGATACTGCGAATGTTCAGGACCGCGAGGCGCGGATCGACTACCGACTGCACCTAAAGGCCGAAGCCAAGGCGGAAAACGGCCTCGTTTACGGGTTCGACGCCCGCCTACGCAATAATCAGAATAGTGCTGGGCAGAATAACCAGGACGTCCTAGGGGCTGATCGTAAATTCGTCTATCTCAAAGGGGATCGCTGGGGGCAAATCCAACTTGGCGATAATAGCGGCGTCGCTACTCAGCTCGAAACCGCCACGCCGAATGTTGGGATTGGTCAGGGCGATGTGGTTTCCTTCGCCAATTTTGGATCGTACAGCTTTTTCTACTTCGACCGCGATACGTTTGCCACGCGCGTTTCCTACATTACCCCGCGCGTTGCCGGGTTCCAAGCGGGCGTGACCTATACGCCGGAATATCGCGACACGGGCCGCAACAATCGGCGCGACAATAGCGATGTGACGGGCGGGAATTATAAGGACGAGTTGGAATTCGCCCTGACCACCCAGCAGAAGTTCGGCGCCTTTGGCTTGCAGGCCACCGCCGCCTATCTGACGGCGAAAGAAAAAGTGCAAACGGTCGGTGATTTCTCCGTCCTCAGCCTTGGCGCAGTTGCGAGCTATGACATCGCCCCCGGTCAGACCATCGCCTTCGGTGGCAATTACTTCGACAATGGCGAAACCAATAAGGCGCGCACGGTGCGCGGCACGGCGGAAACCACCGGCTGGAACGTCGGCCTATCCTATACCGTCGCCAATGCCTGGGCCGTCGCCGCGAATTACACCGAGAATGAGACGGATCAGCCGGTGGGGCGCGATCTGAAGGATCGCGTGATTGGGGTTGGCGGTGCCTATCAGCTCGCCCCCGGCCTGTCACTGCAGGCGGACGTTGCTTTCCTCGACATCGAAACCGCTAGCGGCCTGAAGACCGGGAAGACCAGCAACGAAGGCACGCAGTTCACCTTCCGCACGCGCGTGGACTTCTAAACCAAAAGGGGTAGAGCCACGCTCTACCCCATCCCCCACCCCGATCAGATTGGTTGCGGAATAGCCCGCCCTCGCCCTGCCGTCAGCGCCCGGAAGCGCCAAACCATCAGGAAAGCCACCACGGCAAGGCCGGTCGCCAGACCGATCCACACGCCGACCCCTTTCCAATGGGCAACGAACCCCAGCAGATAGCTCGTGGTCAGCCCGACGCCCCAGTAACCGAAGATCGCAAAAAACATCGGCACTTTGGTATCCGACAGGCCGCGCAGGCTGGCGACCCCGATGACCTGCATGCCGTCGAAGAGCTGGAACAGGGCCGCAATCGCCAGATAGGTCACGGCGAGATCGAGCACGGCGACATTGGCCGCCGCCTCGGCATCCAAAAACTGCCGCACGAAGGGATGTGGCATCAGCCACAGCACCAGCGCCATCGCCCCCATGAACACAAGGCCCATCGCCTGCGCCACCCACCCGGCTTGGGCGGCGGCCTCCGCATCGCCGCGACCGACGGCAGCGGCAATGCGCACCGTTGCGGCCTGCGAAATGCCCCAAGGCACCATGAAGGTGACAGAGGCGATCAGGATAGCGATCTGATGCGCCGCCAGCGGGTCGGTCCCCAGCCAGCCCATTAGCATCCCGGCGATAGCGAACAGGCCGACTTCCATGACCATCGTGACCGAAATCGGCAGGCCGAGCACCAGCATCTTGCGCCACAGCGCGGCATCGGGCCACCAACGCCCGCCCTGCGCCCAAACTGCGCGGAAGGGGGCTTTTGTGACGATATAGATCAGCATGGCCGCGACCATCAGCCAGCAACCCACTGCCGTCGCAATCCCGGCGCCGATCAGGCCGAAGGCGGGAATCGCACTGAGACCAATGACCTGACCGCCGAAGACCAACACGATATCAAGGCCCGCATTCAGCACGAAAGCACCGCTGGTAAAGCCCAAGGACAGGTTGGCCTTCTGGTAGGTCACGAATAGATTGCGGCACACCGTCATCAGCAACAGCGGCGGAATGGCCCAGCGCAGGGCTTGCAGATAATGCCCGGCCTCGCGCGCCAGATCCGGCGCCTGCCCGAGCCATAGCAGCAGCAGTTCGGACCAGCCGAGGATTGCGACGATCCCGAGACCGATGAGCAAATTCAGCACCAGCCCTTGCCGCAGCACCCGCGCCTGCCCCGCCGTATCGCCTTCCCCTTGGGCTTGGGCGAGCAGCGGCGCCGTGACCGTCGCCAGCCCCATGCCGAAGAACCAGAAGAAGACCCACAAGCCTTGGGCAAGGGCGGCGGCGGCCAGGGCTTCCTTGCCCAACCGCCCGATCACCAGCATATCGGTGAGGTTCATCCCCATTTGCAGCAGTTGCCCAAGCGCGACCGGCGCCGCCAGCAGCAGCATCGCCCGGCTTTCGGCCCGCCAAGCGGCAGGGATCAGGCGGTTTGTCATGATAAGCGTAACTCTTGTCCCAGGCGTCCGGCGAGATCCTGAATGAAGTGCCAAGCGGTGCGGCCGGAGCGGGCACCGCGCGTAATCGCCCATTCCAGCGCCTCGGCGCGCAGGGCTTCGGGGGGGTAGGTCAGCGCGAACCGCTCGGCATAGCCGGTGATCATCGCGAGATAGGTATCTTGGTCGCAGGCGTGGAACCCCAGCCAAAGCCCGAACCGATCCGATAACGAAACCTTTTCTTCGACGGCCTCCCCGGCGTGAATCGCCGTTGACCGCTCGTTCTCGATCATATCGCGCGACAGGATGTGGCGGCGGTTGGATGTGGCGTAGAGCAGTACATTCTCCGGTCGCCCCTCGATGCCGCCGTCCAGGATCGCTTTCAGCGATTTATAGGTCGTATCGCCCGCATCGAACGATAGATCGTCGCAGAACAGCAGACAGCGGCGCGACTGGCCGCGCAAGACCGACAAAAGCTGCGGCAGCGACGGAATATCTTCGCGGTGAATTTCGATCAACGCCAAGCGCTGCGCCGGGTCCACCGGGGCCTTGGCGTTGATTGCCGCATGCACGGCCTTCACCAGGCTGCTCTTGCCCATCCCGCGCACGCCCCACAGCAGGGCATTATTGGCGGGCAGGCCTTTTGCAAACCGTTCGGTATTCGAAACAAGCTGATCTTTCGAGCGGTCGATCCCGTGCAGCAGATCGATTTCTACCCGCGCCACCGTAGGCACCGGCTCCAACCACGCCCGGTCGGCGTGCCACACGAAGGCATCCGCCGCCGTCAGATCAAGCGCCGGGTTGGCGGGCGGGGCCAGCCGCTCCAGCGCGTCGGCGATGCGGGTCAAATGCGGCAGCAGGGTCGAAAAATCGGTCATCAGTCGTTTCCTCACGCGGCAGTGAAACCGTCTTAGCGGTGCTTGTCCAGAGAAAATATCCGAGGTCGGATATGTTTTGAGAGAAAGGAAATCGTCAGGGGGCCTCAGCCGCCAGGCAGTCCAGAAGCCCCTCCCGATGGGCAGGCGCGATGGACAATTGATCGCAGCAATGCGCGAAATAGGCGGGGTCATCGAGCTTCCGCAGAGCGGCATGATAGGCTTTTTTGACGTGATCGCCGTACGCATGGTCCGCCCGTTCCCATGCTTCCGGCGGGATCGGCCCCCAGGTTCCCACCATCATGGCGAGGTCGATCAGGTCGCGGCTCAAGGCGCCCGCATCCAGCCCACGGTCAGCATTGGCGAGAAGTTTGGAGGCATAGAGACTGACCCGATCAAGGGTTGCGACGCCTAGTGCGGGCTCCCAGCCCCCCTGCAAGGGAATGCGCGCCTCAAAAATAATCTCGAGCTTAATAACCGCCGCCCCGAACCGCACGCGCGTGCGAATGCCATATTGGTCTTTGCGCAAGCTCCCGACCTGCTCGATGGGGGGACGGACAAAAGGCGCGATATCATCAACGATTCGATTTCGTAATAATCGATACCCAGCAAGGTCCGCACAGAGAAAGTCGATATCCCAGGATTGGCGATACTCTCCCAACAGCAGGGTTATTGCCGTCCCGCCGCCAAAATAGCAGTTTGCTTCCGCGATCAGATCAGCATCGACCGCCCGAAGCACCGCGGCGATAGCTTGATGGTGCGGGCGTTCAAACATTCAGAACGCCGCCGCCATAAAGGTCTGCTAGCTGCTGGATCAGGCGACGCTCGGCGCCGTCAAGCGCCTCAGGTTCCACATGCCGCCAGTTCCGTTCATAAAGGGCAAGGGCTTCCGCACCGTCGAGCAACGCATCGGCGCGGCGGTTCCAGCAGATTTTGCGAAGCTGCGGATAATCTGCAAGGCGTACCTGCATCTTCCCCTCCCCCTGTTCACCCGCAACTATAGCGCGGGGACGGGAGGTGAACGCATGCTATTTCCCCAAAGCCCGCCAGCCGATGTCGCGGCGGCAGAAGCCGTCGGCCCAGTCGATGAGATCGACGGCCTGATAGGCGCGGGTCCGCGCTTCGATTAGATCGGTGCCCGTCGCCGTCACGGCCAGCACCCGCCCACCATTACCGACGATCCCGGCGTCGGTCTGTTTGGTTCCGGCGTGAAAGACGGTGACGCCCGGCACGCTGCCCGCCGCGTCGAACCCTTGAATCACCCCGCCCTTCTTGGGTTCCCCCGGATACCCTTGCCCGGCCAGAATAACGGTGAGGGAGGGGGCGGCGCCCCAAAGCAACGTTACGTCATCGAGATGACCGTTGCGCGAGGCCAACAGCGCCGGAAGCAGGTCGGAGGTCAGGCGCGGCAGAATCGTCTGGCATTCGGGATCGCCGAAGCGGACGTTATATTCGATCAAGCGCGGCCCTTTCGCCGTGATCATCAACCCGGCGAAGAGCACGCCCTTATAGGGGGTCTCGCGCGCCGCCATATGATCGAGCGTCGGCTGAATAATCGTCGCCATCACTTCGGCTTCCAGGGCCGGGGTGAAAATCGGCGCCGGGGAATAGGCGCCCATACCGCCGGTATTCGGCCCTTCGTCGCCATCGAACGCGCGCTTATGGTCCTGGGCGGCGGCCAACGGCACGGCATGGGTACCGTCGCAGAGCACGAAGAAGCTCACTTCCTCGCCCTCCATAAACTCTTCGATGACGAGTTCCGCGCCCGCCTTGCCGAATTTACCGTCTTCCATCGCCTCGGCAATCGCGGCTTCGGCCTCGGCCAGCGTCAACGCGACGGTAACGCCCTTCCCCGCCGCCAAACCATCGGTTTTCACGACAATCGGCGCGCCCTGTTCCCGCACATAGGCGCGCGCCGCCTCGGCATCGGTGAAGCGACGATAGGCGGCGGTCGGCACCCCGGCAGCAGCGACCACATCTTTCATAAAGCCCTTGGAGCCTTCAAGCGCTGCAGCGGCTTGGCTCGGGCCGAAAGCCGCGATCCCCGCCGCTTCCAGCGCATCGACCAGCCCCAGGGTCAAAGGCTCTTCCGGCCCGACGACAACGAAGTCGATGGCCGATTGTTTTGCAAAAGCAACGATAGCAGGAACATCCGTGGCCGAAACCGGCACAAGATCAGCCACCTGGCCGATGCCGGGGTTGCCGGGGGCGCAGTAGAGCTTGGTCAAACGCGGGGAAGCCGCCAGTTTCCAACACAGGGCATGCTCGCGCCCGCCACCGCCGACAACCAGAATCTTCACCGGCTTTCCCCTTTTGCTATCTTTATATCAGTTCCGCAATGAAGCGGGTGCGCGCATCCACCAGAAAGGGCAGCGCTTCGGTGAGGGCGAGGTCGGTTTGCCCGCGCTCGTCCGTCATCGCCAGCACCGGCACCATCGTTGCCGTCGCCCGCTCCAGCGCCGTGAGGGCATTGAGGGTGCGCAGGTAATAGCCAAGATAGAGCGCCGCAAACACATCGCCCGCCCCATCGAAGCGGCGGGCCAGGCGCGGCTGGCGGACGCTCCAGGTGCCCTCCTCGCAGAACAGCAGCGTATCGATACTATCGTCCGGTACATCGGCGCCATCGTAGGAGGTGACGCAGACGATGCGCGGCCCGGTCGCCGCCATCCGGTCGCGCAAAGCCGCCACCGCCTCTTTGGTCTCACGCAAGCTACTGGGCTGGGCGCCGGTCAGAACCCCCAATTCGAAACGGTTCGGGGTAACGATATCAGCAAGCGGCACCAGCATATCGCGGAAGACGGCGGGCAGTTCTGGGCGCACATAGAGGCCCTCCCCCTGCGCTAAATCGGCATCGCCCATCACGGGATCGCAGACATAAAAACAGGCGCCGTTTTGGCTGCGGATAGCGCCGACGGCCGCCGCCACGGTTGCGCCCATCCCGGGATCGCCGAGATAGCCCGATAAAACCGCCTCGCAGCGCGCAAACAAGCCCTGCGCCCCCAAACCTTCGACCAGCGCCGCCGCTTCGGCGGGCGGCACGCCCCGCCCCTTGAACTGGCCGCGCCCGGGATGGTTGGACAGAACGACCGTATTGACGGCCCAGACTTCCTGTCCCAGCGCCTGCAACGGCAGAACCGCCGCGCTATTGCCGACATGACCTTGGACGACCGACGACTGAAGCGAGAGAACGGGCATGGCGCGGCCCTGACAGGGATGAAAACGAGCGATATTGCAAGCGCTTATAGGGCACCCCCCGCCCGACGCCAAGAAAAAGCCGTGGGTTCTGATGCCCGAAAACCGCATAGCAGCAGCTTTTCTGCGGCATTCTTGCTACATCGTGACGCATCATGAGCGGAAAACCCAGGCCCGCCGCTGCGTTGACTTGCCCGGGGCATCGGTCTAGGTATTGTCCGCATTTCAATCAGCCGCGCAACGCTCCCGCACAAAAAGGAGCGAGCGGGGCGGACGATGCGATCGCTCAGGCCACGCCCGGCCCGCCCGGTCGCAGTCCTTGGGAAGGGGATCAGACTATGGATGCTAAACGGCCCCTGTCGCCGCACCTGCAAATCTATCGCCTGCCACTCACCGCCATCATGTCGATTTCGCACCGCGCGACCGGGGTTGCCCTGTCGGTCGGCACGCTGCTGCTGCTCTATTGGCTGGTGTCGGCCGCCTTGGGGCCGACGGCGTTTGCGACGGCACAATCGGTGATCGGGTCCTGGTTCGGACGGCTGCTGCTGTTCGGCTGGTCGGTGGCCTTGTTCTATCACCTCAGCAACGGTCTTCGGCATCTGCTTTGGGATGCGGGCTATGGCTTCACCTTGCCCGAGGTGGACCGCGCCAATATCGCCGTTCTCGGCGCCACGGCCGTTTTGACGCTCGCGACCTGGATCGCGGGCCTCGTGCTTTAAAGGGGTAAGGCCATGAACGCTTCGAACGGAATGCGGACGATGCTGGGCCGCGTGCGCGGCCTCGGCTCGGCAAAAAGCGGGTTCGCCCATTGGTGGGCGCAGCGGATGACGGCGCTGGCGCTGGTCCCCCTGCTGATCTGGTTTGTTATCAGCATTATCGGCCTAATTGGTGCCGATCATGCCGCTTTCGTCGCCTGGGCTGGTCATCCGGTCAGCGGCGCGCTGCTGATCGCGCTCGTGATTGCGGTCTTCTACCACGCCGAACTCGGCTTGACCGTGGTGATTGAAGACTATGTTCACGAGGAAGTGGCCAAGATCCTGGCGCTGGTCGTCGTGCGGGGCCTTGCGGTCCTCGGCGGGTTGATCGGCGTCGTATCGGTGCTGAAGCTGATGGTGGGGAAATAATATGTCCCAGAGCTATAAGATCGTCGATCACACTTACGATGTCGTCGTGGTCGGCGCCGGCGGTGCGGGCTTGCGCGCCACGCTCGGCATGACGGCGGCGGGTCTCAAGACCGCCTGCGTGACGAAAGTTTTCCCGACCCGCTCCCACACGGTGGCAGCGCAGGGCGGGATTGGTGCCTCGCTCGCCAATATGGGTGACGATAACTGGCGCTACCATATGTACGATACCGTCAAAGGGTCGGACTGGCTGGGCGACCAAGACGCGATTGAATACCTGTGCCGCAATGCAGTTCCGGCGGTGTACGAGCTTGAGCATTTCGGCGTGCCCTTCAGCCGCACCGAAGACGGTAAGATCTACCAGCGCCCCTTCGGCGGCCATACGCAGCGCTACGGCGAAGCGATGGCAAAGCGCGCCTGCGCGGCGGCCGACCGTACCGGCCATGCCATCTTGCACACGCTCTATCAGCAGTGCCTGAAGCATAAGGCGGAATTCTTTGTCGAGTATTTCGCGCTCGACCTAATCATGGATGACGATGGCGCCTGCCGGGGCGTCATGGCGCTGTGCATGGAAGACGGGGTGATCCACCGCTTCCGCGCGCATATGGTCGTGCTGGCGACGGGCGGCTATGGCCGCGCCTACTTCTCCTGCACCTCCGCCCATACCTGCACGGGCGACGGCAATGCGATGGTTCTGCGCGCTGGTCTGCCGCTACAAGACATGGAATTCGTGCAGTTCCACCCGACGGGTATCTACGGGTCGGGTTGCTTGATCACCGAAGGTGCGCGCGGCGAAGGTGGGTATCTCACCAATTCCGCAGGCGAACGCTTTATGGAGCGCTACGCCCCCTCGGCCAAGGATCTCGCCAGCCGCGACGTGGTGAGCCGCGCCATGACGGTTGAAATCAACGAAGGTCGCGGCGTCGGCGCCGGTAAGGACCACATCATGCTCCATCTGGAGCATCTGTCGCCGGAAACCCTGCACGAACGCCTGCCGGGCATCTCCGAAACCGCGAAGATTTTCGCGGGCGTCGATGTGACCAAGGAACCGATCCCGGTTCTGCCGACCGTCCATTACAATATGGGCGGTATTCCGACCAACTATATGGCCGAAGTCATCCGCCCGTCGGACGCCAACCCGGATGCGGTTGTGCCCGGCCTGATGGCCATTGGCGAAGCCGCCTGCGTGTCGGTCCACGGCGCCAACCGCCTCGGTACCAACTCGCTGATCGACCTCGTGGTGTTCGGTCGGGCCGCCGCCCACCGCGCCGCCGAAGTGGTGAAGCCGGGCGCGCCGCATAAGCCGCTGCCGGCGAATGCGGGCGACAATGCCCTGGCGCGTCTTGACCGGATCCGCAACGCCAAGGGCAGCAGCTCGACGGCGACCCTGCGCGATCAGTTGCAGCGCACGATGCAGAAGCATGCGGCGGTGTTCCGCAATTCGGCCCTGCTGGCCGAAGGCGTGGTCAAGGTCAATGGCATCGCCAAGGCCCTCGATGATCTCGGCATTACCGACCGCTCGCTGATCTGGAACAGCGATCTGATCGAAGCCCTGGAACTCGATAATCTGGTCGGTCAGGCGCAGGCGACGATGGTGTCGGGCGAAGCCCGTAAAGAAAGCCGCGGCGCCCATGCCCATGACGACTTCCCCGACCGCGACGATGTGACCTGGATGAAGCATTCCGTCGCCTGGGTGGACGAGAATGCCAATGTCTCGCTCACCTACCGTCCGGTCCATATGTACACTTTGACCGACGAGGCCGAAGTGTTCCCGCCCAAAGCGCGCGTTTACTAAGGGGATCGTCACATGGCCAAATTCTCGCTTCCCGCCCATTCGACGATCACCGAGGGCAAGACCTTCCCGGCGCCGGGGGCAACGCGCGTTAAGCGCTTCCGCCTCTATCGCTTCGACCCGGAAACCGGTCAGAACCCGCGCGTCGATACCTATGAAGTCGATCTTGATAAATGCGGCCCGATGGTTCTGGACGCGCTGATCAAGATTAAGAACGAGATTGATCCGACCGTTACCTTCCGCCGCTCCTGCCGCGAAGGGATTTGCGGTTCGTGCGCGATGAATATCGACGGCACCAACACGCTGGCGTGCTTGAAGCCGATCGATGATATCGCCGGCGACGCCAAGGTCTATCCGCTGCCGCACATGCCGGTGGTGAAGGATCTCGTCCCCGATCTATCGGTACCGTATGCGCAATATGCGTCTATCGAACCCTGGCTGAAGTCCGAAACCCTGCCGCCGCCCGACAAGGAACGGAAGCAGTCGGTCGAAGAACGCGCCAAGCTGGACGGTCTGTGGGAATGCATTCTGTGCTTCTGCTGCTCCACCTCCTGCCCAAGCTACTGGTGGAACGGCGACCGCTATCTTGGCCCGGCGATTCTGCTGCAAGCCTATCGTTGGCTGGCCGATAGCCGCGACGAGCATAAGGGCGAACGGCTCGATAACCTCGAAGACCCGTTCCGCCTCTATCGTTGCCACACGATCATGAACTGCACCCGGACCTGCCCGAAGGGGCTTAACCCGGCCAAGGCCATCGGCGAGATCAAGAAAATGATCGTGGCCCGCAACTAAGCAGGCCTGTTCATCGTAGAGGATAAAAGCCCTGGTCGCCTGGCGGTCGGGGCTTTTTCATGTAAGACGGATTAAGGATTTTGTAAGAGAGGCAGGTCTAGGCTTTCCGTATGAAACGCGCCCAAACGACCATCCAATTCTGCATTGTAAAGGCCGGATTATTTTTTCGGTCTGTTTTGGGATTGATGGTCATATTATTTTCATATAGCCCCACGGTAAGTGCCAACTCCGACCAACGATTTCTTTTACTTGAAAGCTACCCCTGGGCTTTCTACGAAGACGATCAAATCCGTGGCGCCTCGATTGATTGGTTGGGCGATCTTGCCCGAAAGCACCATTTTGCGCTTACCCCCGTCGTCACGACCTATGGCCGGGGGATCGAAATGATGAAGCGTGGGGAAATCGACTATATGGTGGCCCCCAATTCGGCCCGTTACCGCGACCTAAGCACGCCGGTCTTCCCGGTTTTGACCGTGCCGATGGTGCTGGTTGCCCGTCCGGGCATCAGCTTAACCGCGCCGGAAAATCTGATGGCGCTGAAATCCCTTGGCCTTGTCGGAGGCCTGACCTTCGACGAGATCACGTTGGACCCCGTGCCGCTACCGCCGACCGAAGACGTGCAGCCCGCCAGCGGGTTGCGGCGCATGTCCGCTGGGCGCTTGGACGCGCTGATCATCAGCAGCTTCGGCCTGCAGGCCGAAGCTGCCCGGCAGGATATTCCCATCCACCGCTGGCCGCAGCGGTCGATTGGCACGATCACCCTGTCGCTTTTTACCTCGGCCAAAGCCGCCGATAATCCACAGACCGTCGCCGTGCTGCGGGCGGTGAAAGAGGCGCGCGATACGCGCAGCTATCTGCCCTTCGTCGCCCGCTATCTGCCCCCCCAATGACGCCCCAGAATGATGCAATGCAGGAATGCGCACCGGGGGCGCGCCCTTCCCCCCGGTCCCGGACAGGGCTACAAGCATTTCTAGCCTATCCTTAAGACCAGAAGCCCCGCCATGCCGTTCAGCACGCCGATCGACGATGATCCCGACAGTCTTAGCACGGCCTCGCCGCTGGCGCGCTACCGCGCTGCGGTAAGGGCCGGGACGGTTCAGGAAGACCCGCTGCAAATCGACGCGCTAAAGCGGCTGGAGCTTTTACAGACCGAGCTTGCGGGCTATGTCCCCGCTGGGGCGGAGCCGCCACGCTGGCTGGGCTGGCTGAAGCGCGACCGCCGCCCGGTGCGCCCGAAGGGGCTTTATATCCACGGATCGGTCGGGCGCGGCAAATCGATGGTCATGGACCTCTTCTTCGCCGCCGCCCCGGTGCAGAAGAAACGGCGCGTGCATTTTCACGCCTTTATGGCCGAAATCCATGCCCGCCTGCATATTCTGCGGCGCGAACATAAGGACGGGCTGGCCGATCCTTTGGCCAAAGTCGCCGACGAGGTGGCCGCACAAACCTGGCTGCTATGCTTCGATGAATTCGTCGTCAACGACATTGCCGACGCGATGATCCTGGGGCGGCTGTTCCAAGCCCTCTTCGACCGGGGTCTCGTCATGGTCGCCACCTCCAACTTCCCGCCGGGGATGCTGTATAAGGACGGGCTGCACCGCGACCGCTTCGAACCTTTCATCGCCCTCTTGGAACAGACGGTCGAGACCCTAACCCTCGACGGGCCGCGCGATTACCGCCGCCTGCGCCGCTTGGGCGAGCCGGTCTATTTCGCCCCCCTCGGGCCCGACACCAGCCGCGCCCTTGATGCCGCCTTCCTAGATTTGACCGACGAAAAACGCGGCCAGCCGGATAGTATCAGCGTCCACGGTCGTACCGTTCCCGTGCCGCAAGCGGCGCGCGGCGTCGCGCGCTTCAATTTCGACGATCTCTGCGCAAAACCGCTTGGCGCGTCGGATTATCTCGCCCTGGCGCAAAAATATCACACGGTCATTCTCGATCATGTGCCGCTACTCTCGCCCGCCAATCACAATGAGGCGCGGCGCTTTATTACCCTGATCGATGCGCTCTACGAGGCGAAGACCAAGCTGATCATGGGGGCGGAAGCCTTGCCGGACGCGCTCTATCCCGATGGGCGCGGCGCGTTTGAATTCCAGCGCACCGCCAGCCGTTTGATGGAAATGCAAAGCGAGGATTACCGCCTGTTGCCCGCCACCGCGGCGGCGTAAATTTCCACGGGTTGTTTTGGGCCGTCTCTGCTAACTTCCTACCTGTGTAATCGTTCGCTGCCCAGGGAGAGAGGCATGACGCTGCGGTCGCGGGTAATCCTCTTCGTTACGATCATTACGCTAACCCTCGCACTGGGAATGGCCGCCACGCAGCTATGGCGGCAACAGATCAGCGAGAACCGCTTCGCGACCGCCACTATTCGCGGCCAAGACGTCCTGTGGCACAAGATCGTCGAGACGATCCACCTGAACCTCGAAGCCGATGCGCGCGGGCTGGAAACCGCCCCGGCGCTGCTGACCGCCCTGATCGCCCCCACCCCCGCCGCCGTGCGCCAGGCCATCGAAGGGCTTGCACCCAAAAGCGCAGATATTCTGGAAGTGCTAAGCCCGAAAGGCGAGGTGCTGTTCAGCACACAAACCGGCATGAACGCCACCAGCCTGCTGGATCAAGGCATGCAGCAAGCGGCCCTTGCCGGAACCGGACCGGTGCGGCGCTTGCAGCAAGACTCGAACCGCAAGTTCGCCATCGCCAGCGCTCTTCCACTGCGCCAGAACGGCCAGACGCTCGGTCTGCTGGTCGTCGCGCGCGACATTAAGGCGGCCCTCGACGCGGTGAAGACCAGCCTGGGTGGCGAGGTTGCGCTGCTCAACCTGCGCGGTCGCCTGCTGGAAGCGACCAACCCGGTTCTGTGGCAGGGCCTGAACACAATCCCCCGTCTGCGCGAAGCGGCGCTGGAGGAAGCGGCGACCGGCGGCAAGACCTATCAACTCACCGCGATGCCCTTGCGCGACGATGTGGGCCGCCCGCTCGCCAGCTTGGTCGGGATCGCCGATATTTCCGCCGCCATCGCCCAGCGCGAAACCGTAAGCTGGGTGACGGGGGCCGGAACCCTGGCCTTCCTGCTACTAACCGTGCTCGTCTTGTCGCTTTATCTCGCCCGCTCCTTCAGCCCGCTGCGCAACGCTATTCAAGCGCTGGATGCCCTGAGCCGGGGGGATACCAACGTCGATCTCGAAGCCAGTTCCGCCCGCGATGAAATCGGCGCGATGGCGGGCGCGGTCGACCGGTTCCGCGACACAACCATCGTTGCGCAACGCTTGGCCGAAGAGCGGGAAATCGCCACCCGCCGCCGCGAACGCCGCCACGAGCGCACCGAAACCGGCATCCGTAAGTTCAACAAGCGCTTCTTTGCCAGCATCGGCGAGCTGACCGACGCGGCACAGCAAATGTCGTCTGCCGCCGGAAAGCTCTCTACCCTCTCGAATAACGCCTCCGAACAAAGCGTGCAGGTGGCGGGCGCCGCCCATCAGGCGACGGCGAATGTCGGCGTTGTGGCCAAATCGGCGGAAGATCTGTTCCGGTCCATCCGCGATATCGCCGCGAAGGTTGAACACTCCACCGCCATCGCCAACCGCGCCATGCGCGAGGCGGAGGAAACTAATATTAAGGTGCAGGGCCTGTCGGCCAGCGCCAGCCGCATTACCGAAGTCGTCGATATGATCAACGCCATCGCCCGGCAAACCCGCATGCTGGCGCTGAATGCCCGCGTTGAGGCGGAGCGAGCCGGGATTGCGGGCCGCAGCTTTGCGGTGGTCGCCCGCGAGGTGAAAGTGCTCGCCGATGAAACCGCCGGAATGACGGAAAAAATCGCCGAGCATATTACCTCGATCCAAGGGGCGACCGGCGAGACCAGCGGCGCGATCTCGCGCATCTCGGGCACAATCGACGATCTGAATGCCATCGCTACCGATATCGCCGCCGCCATCCAGCGCCAGGGCGAAACCACCGGCGAAATCGCCAATAGCGCCACCGAAGCCTCGCAGGGCGTCGGCGAAGTCTCGGAAAAGATCGTTCAGGTTTCCGCCGCCTCGATGGAAACCGATATGGAAGCCATGTCGCTGAACGATGTCGCCGCCGCCGTGATGCAGCAGATCGAAACCATGTCGCACGAAACGCAGAAGTTCTTCAAAACCCTGCGGCTGGCTTAAGGAGCAATTGGCGCTGGGAATGCCCGGCCCTAACCGACCATGCCATCGATACCGCTGCCTTTCGTGATCTCTCTGGTACTCTGTCAGCTTCTGGTCAGAATGATCTTACAGGGGCCGCAGCGGCTGGGGCTGTTCTTTTCGCTCGTCGCCGCTTTTGCCGTTCAAGCCGCCCTCTCGGGCCTGAACTGGAACGTCGGCTGGTACCCAGCACGCCTAATCCAGCCTGTCCTGGCAGCAGTCCTACCCGCGCTTTGCTTTGTCGTCTTTAAGCAACTGCATCGCGGCGAACCGGCAACACTTGCGAGATTATGGCCCCATCTCCTGCCTGCCCTCGCAGTCGCTTGCCTTATCCTCCTCTGGCGGGAACCGATTGATGCGATTCTCTGCGCGCTTGATCTCGGGTACGGCCTTGCGCTTTTGCAGATTGCCCGGCAGGGGCCGGGGGCGCTTGCGGCAGCACGCCTCGGCGATGAACGGGTCGCGCACAAAGCCTTGGTCGCGATGGCGCTTCTTCTGATCCTCACGGGCTGTGTCGATGCGGCAATTGCGATCGATTTCGCGTTCGGTGATGGTCAGCAAGCGTCGGCGCTGCTAACGGCTGCCAGCATCCTTTGGCTTGCTGCGGCGGGCAGCGCCACCGCGATTGCGGGCGGTAGCTATCCCGTGACCGCCGACGAAACCTTGGACGATCCCGACCCTCAGAAAGTGCCGCATTCCCCGGCCCCTCCGCCCCTTGAGACTCTTTCCGAGGCGGATGCGGCCATTCTGCACCGGATCGACGCGCTGATGATCGACCAGCACCTCTATCGCGACCCGGATTTGACCTTGGAGCGGATTGCGCGCCGGGCCGGTATTCCGGGGCGGCAGATTTCGGCTGCCTTGAATCGAGCGCATGGCCGAAACGTCTCCCAGATTATCAACGCCTATCGGGTCGCCGAGGCGCAGCAGCATCTGCTTTCCTCCCGCGATTCGGTGACGATCATCATGTTGAAGGTGGGTTTTGGCACGAAATCCAACTTCAACCGCGAGTTCCTGCGCGTGACCGGCATGACGCCCAGCGCCTATCGTCGGGCTGGCGGCCCCGAAAAGGTCCTCGATCCTGATAGTGGACGTCCAATATCCTGATCCAGGACGCCGACGACAGGCGTTTGCGGCCATCCTGTCGATCCAATCGGATTACGAGGGATGCCATGAAAGTTTCAACGGGAATTATCGCCGCACTCATCGCCTTGGCGCTGCCGCAGACGGTTGAAGCCGCCGGCGTGCGCCGAATCGCCGCCCCATCGCAGGCGCGCGGCAGCAATATAGACGTAACGATCTGGTACCCGGCATCGGCGGGGGGCACTCCTGTCGTGCTGGGAGAGACGAAATTCTTCATTGGCACGGCTGCCCGACTGGATGCCCCGATTACCGAAGGCCAGTTTCCTCTCATCCTGCTGTCCCACGGCGCGGGGCTTGCGGGCACGCCGCAAGCCCTGAGCTGGATTGCGGCGCCACTGGCCGATCAAGGGTTTATCGTTGCCGCCCCGACCCATCCGGGTAATGGCGGGGCCGACAGGTCTGCCGCAGAAACGATGCGGCTGTGGCTGAGACCGGGAGATATCAGCGCAACCTTGACCGCGATGGAAAGGGATGCGTTCTTCAAACCGCATCTCGTGCCAGGCAAGACCGGCCTGCTCGGGCTGTCCATGGGCGGCGGCACGGCCCTGGCGATCGCGGGCGGGCGCATCGATCCGAAGCGCTTGGCCGGCTATTGCGATACGGATGCCCGCAACCCGTCGCTCTGCGGCTGGATCCGGCAGAGCGGCGTCGATCTTCATGCGCTGGATATGCGGCTTGCGGGCCGGGATTATACGGACAAACGCATTCGCGTCGCCATAGCGATCGACCCTGCCCCGGTCGATGTCTTCGCGCCGGAGAGTTTTTCCGAGATCACGACTCCGATGGCTCTGGTGAACCTCGGCCGCACCGAGGATATTCCCGTAACGGCGCGAGCCGCCGACGTGGCGAGGGCAATCGCCGCCGCCCGCTATTCAACGATAACGGCAGCCAGTCATTTCAGTATGTTTGCCGAATGCAAGCCAGGCGCGGCTGAGAGTGCCGAAGCGGAGGATATCGGCGATCTCATTTGCGCGGACAGCCCCGGAGGCTTCAGGCCCGACATCCATACCCAATTGACAGCGATGGTCGTAGCGGCTTTTACGCGTGAATTGAAGACGGGGCCGTGAGCCAACGAAGTTAAACCCGCTGGGCGAGCCAAATGGCAAGGCGAGAGCCGGTTTTGATCGCGGCTTCCAGAACCGGATAGCCAACCGCCTCGCGCCCGCCGTGTGCAACGCCGGTGTCGCGGTGCTCCAGCTCTTCGGCGCGGAATTTTTCGATTTTCTCTTTCAGCGGCGCCTCTGCCGCGTCGAGCCGCGCCGATTGTTCGGCGTAATGCTGGTCGATCACCTCTTCCACGGCAATCGTGCAGGCCATCGCCGCCTTATCGCCCATCAATGCCGTGGCCGCCCCCAGGGCAAACCCGGCAACGTGCCAGAGCGGAAACAAGGCCGTTGGCCGGATGCGGCGGGCGACCAGCTCCTGCTCGAAGGCCGTCAGATGCTCCTGCTCCTGCGCGGCCATATGCTCGATCTTCGCGCGCAGCGGGCTATTGGGCCGCAAGAAAGCCAACTGGCCTTCGTAGATACGCTTCGCCCCATATTCGCCCGCGTGATTGACGCGGATCATCCGCTCCAAATCCTGCGCCGGGGTAAGATCGCCGGGCAGCGGCAGGGCGGGGGTAGAAGCCGTCATCCTCAAGCTCCTCTAAACCCGGGCGTGGGCGGCGCGCAGCAGCGCAACCACGCCGATCAGCCCGGAAATCACGAAGTTATAGCCTGCCATCGACAGACCTAAAAAGGACCAGGCCGCTTCGTCGCAGCGCACGACCGGGGTTTCGAGCAGGGAGGCGCGCAGTTCATCAATCGTTTGCCCCGCGCCCAGCGTCGAACCGCAGCTCGCCGTGCCCTGCCACCAATGCCATTCCACGCCCATGTGGAACGCGCCAATCGCCGCCGACACTACAATTGCCACAGCGGCTAGAACCGTAAACAGCTTTGCCGCACCGGTCTTCCCTTGGCGGAACAAGAGGATGGCCACAAGACCGACCACGATCGCCGCCGCATGCGGCCAACGCTGATAAAGGCAGAGGATGCAGGGCTGCAAGCCGCCCCAAAACTGCGACGCCAGCGCCACCGCCAAAGCCGCAGCGCTATAGAGCGGCGGTAGGATCACCAGGGCGGGGGACAGGGGCAGCGGACGATGGGTGCTCATGCCTGAGATATACGCCCCTGCCCAGCCAACGCAAGCCCCGGCCTGCCCCGCAAAAAAGGGAATTGCGTCCGCCGCCGCCCGGCGCTAGGGTGCTGCCGCCTTCGGTTTCGACCTTGGAACGGGCTGGGGGCATTGTGCGGGCGTGGTGAAACTGGTAGACGCGCCGGACTCAAAATCCGGTTCCGAAAGGAGTGTCGGTTCGATTCCGACCGCCCGCACCAAATTCCTCTTTAAGCATGGTTACGGGTGTCCATAGGTGACACTGAAGTGGCGGGAACTCTTAGAGTTGTCGTCTATCCCTAACCATGAGCGATAGATTTGGGGATGCACTTGCTAGGACAAGCTGAACATGCCCCGAAGAAAAAGCGCTGATCAATAAAATACCTCCCCAATATTTTTATGGGGAGGCATCCTATGTCACATGAGATATCCGAGATACTATTTCTCGAAAGCGCCCATTTGGAATAGACCACCAAGCCAATCTTCCAAATGCCAAGTTTTAACAACCATACCCTTACTGTCGAATTCGTGAACATCAATCGTCATGATCGAAAAATTGCGTCCCTTGGCCGGAAAGCCAGCAAAGGGCCCGGCTTGGGTTGCAGAATAGGTTGACCGAACCACAACCTTATTTCCCTCTTCGATCATGTCCTCAATCACGAATTTGCTGTTGGTGAATGTCGCCGACATGCCCGGGATCAGAGCCTTGAACCCGTCGCGCCCTGGCCCTTGCCCCGGATTTTTCGGCACGTTTACCCAATCCGTCGCAAGAACCTGATCCAGCAAATCGGCCTTACCCGTAACGAATGTATCGTAGAATACGCGGATCTTGTCCTTATGGGCCGACTGCGCCAAGGCGGAACCGGCTGCAAGGGTGATCGCAACCGCGGTCAGGGTGGTTTTGGCGAACTGCTTAAGGGTCATCTAAGGTTCCTCTCATCTTTCTGTAAGGGATCGGCCCCATCTGCCGGTATCCACTTGAGTAGAGAGAGGTTAACCGTTTAGGCTCAGTCGATCATCGGCACGAAATTTGATACTTAATTTACTGTGGGTTGTTAATCAACTAACCCGCCCATCCCCTGCGGGCTTGTTAGGAAATCCAGAAAACTGCGCATTTTTGCGGGCAAGTAGGACCGGTTTGGATAAACTGCATGCAACGTGACCTTCGGCCATAGGGCTTCTGGCAGAACTGACTTGAGGACACCTTCCGCCAGATCGCTCTCGACCAGCCAATAGGGCATGAATGACAGGCCTATCCCTTCGCGGGCAGCAAGATGTAGCAGGGTTTCGTTGCCAGACAGCATTATTGGGCGCAGATGCAAATCGGGCAGGCCCTGGCCAAGCCGCACCCGTCCATCGGGGGCAACCCCGGTATAGGCTAAAAAGGGTGCCCCCTGCAGGGCCGGGAGCGAATCGGGATATCCCAGGCGCATCAATAAATCCGGCGATCCCACCATGACAAAACGGATCGTCGCGAGCTTCCGCGCGACAAGCGTCTCGTCCAGGGCTGGCGTGACCCGCAAAGCAAGATCAAAACCCTCGTCAACCAAGTTTACCTTGCGCCCAGACAGATCAAGGTCGAGCACAACATTGGGAAATTGCTGATGATAGGCCGCCATGAGCCGTGCAAAACTAGGGTTCGCCATCCAGATCGGCAGGCTTACTTTCAGAACACCTCGGGGCTTTAGAAGGGTCTGCGCCAACTGGGCTTCGGTCTGTTCAAGACCATCCAGAACTGTCCTAACCGTGTTAAGGTAGAGCATTCCGGCTTCAGTCAGGCTGACGCTACGGCTCGTCCGGTTCAATAGTCGGGCGCCGACCCGTTCTTCGACCCGTTGGATATGTTTGCTGGTCATGGCAGGCGACAGACCCAACCGCTCCGCAGCCGCCGTGAAACTTTTCAGCTCCGCCACGAGACAAAACACGCGCAACCCTAATAGGGCATCCATCCATTCTCTCCTCAAACGAAAGATAACATCGCTGGAGGAGAAAATTATAATTTTCTAGGATCGGGTTAACCTATCAATCTTCCTTCAAACGATCACCCGCTTACGGCTTCAGCCACTGCACCCGATATAGGTAGAAAACCTTCGCATAATCCTTGGCCAGCGGAATACTGATTTTGCCGATGCGGCTAGCGTCGCGGAAGCGGGTTAGCGCGTCGGGGGCGTCGTGGCGGGAGACGTAGAGAATTTCGTCGTCCCGATGGTCTTCGATCCGGGTCGTCAGCTCGAAATGGTTTTGGATCACCCCATCCGGGTTCCACTGCACCTGTTCGGCGGGCGGGCGGACGTAGAAGGACAAGAGCGCGAACAGCATGCGCTCGTCGGTCATCAGTACCGCCCCCGGCATTTGCTGCAAGGTCTGCTGTACGGCCTTACCGAGCGCGGGGCTACCCATCACCGCTTTCAGCGCCGGATCGGTTTTGCGGGTGAGCTCCACCCCCGCCAGCTTCGCGAGATCGTGATAGCTATAGCCAAAGCCCATCAGCGCCCCGTGCAGCACGAGGCTGGCCGGGATAATCCAGCGCCAGCGCGCCCGGTCGAGCGTCCAGACCGTCACCAGGACCGACGCGGAGACATAGGCGGTTGCCGCCCAATTGGCATTGGCGCGCGACAGGAAGGACACGGTGATCATCACCAACAGCGGCGGCAGCGCGAACCCGGCGAGCAGGCCGATCCGCTCATCCGGCAGGCGGCGACGGATCAGCGGCAGCAGCAGGCCGCTTAGAATCGCCGCCAACAGCACCGGAAACAGCAGCGGGCCAAAGACGCCGAGTTGGCTGGCAAGAAACTCCACCAGCTTGCCGGGATGGATCAGCTTGCCGCCCAGATTGGCATTCGCCGCCGTGTGGCTAACCGTCGCAAACTGGTTTTGGGCGTTCCACCAGATGTTCGGAGCGAAGACAAGCAGGGCAAACGCCATCCCGGCCCACAAGCGCGGGCTGCGCAGCAGATCGCGGCGCCAGAGCAGCAGATGCAGGCCCAGACCGCCGAGGAAAAACAGCATAGCGTATTTCGCCAGCATCCCAAGACCGATCGCCCCGCCCAGCACCAACCACCAATGGGGCCGAGCCTCGGACTCCTGGACCCGCAGATAAGCATAAAGCCCCACCGCCCAACACAGCAGCAGCGGCACATCGGTGGACATGATCAGGGCGGAAAACCCAACCGCTGGCAGCAACCCATAGGTCAGCGCGCTGTAAAAGCCGATGCATCGATCATAGAGTTTCTCGCCGATCCGATAAATCACCAGCCCGGTCAGGAAATGCAGCAGTGGGGAGGCGAAGCGCACCCCGAATTCCCGGTCGCCTAAAAAGCTGGTCGTCGCGGCGATGATCCAGGACAGCAGCGGCGGCTTGGAGTAATAACCCCAATCGAGGGTTTTCGACCACAGCCAATATTGCGCCTCGTCCCCGTGCAGCGGGTAATATTCATTCGCCAGAACAGCATAGCGCACGGCGGTCAGAAAGAACAAAACGGCCAGCGCCAACCCAAATGAATGGCGGGGCACGTCTTTCATCGCTTACGCCGCCTCGTTCCGGCGCTTTTCGCCCCGGATCAGCGTTAGATTGCGCACATAGACGATAAGCCCGAGCAGTTGGCCGAGCGCGAAAACCAGTTCCTGCCGATGGACGGCATAGGCAAAAAGCGACCCGCCGCCCAAAAGGCTAATCCACCAAAAGGCGACCGGGATAACGGATTTCTTCTGCTTCTCGCTATGCAGCCATTGCACGATAAAACGCGACATGAACAGCGCCTGCGCGCCAAAGCCGATCAACATCCAAACGCCGTCCGTCTCCCAATTATGGACGAAAACGGCCCAAAGGCTGGCGATCCAATCGAGCGGGTTCATGCGTCCTCGCGCACTTGAGGGATGGTGCCGCGCCGTTGCAGCCAGGCGACGCCAAGCAGATCCGAAATACCGACCAAGGCGCGGTCGAGATTACCGTAATTCGATCGGCCTGCACCGCGCGGGCGGTGGTTGACCGGCACCGAAACCACGCGCCCACCCTGGCGCTTCATCAGCGCCGCGAGATAGCGGTGGTAATGATTGAAGTAGGGAAATTCCAAAAATACATCGCGCGGGAAAAGCTTGATGCCGCAGCCGGTATCGGGCGTTTCATCGCGCAGCAGGGCCACACGGATGCGGTTCGCGAGGCGGGAGGCGATGCGCTTCGACCAAACGTCTTTGCGCTGCGTGCGCCAGCCGGCGATCATCACCGCACCGCCGCCCAAGTCCTGCATCTTGGCCCACAGTTTCGGAATATCGGCGGGGTCATTCTGCCCGTCGCCGTCAAGCGTGGCGATCCATGCGCCGCGCGCCGCCTTGACCCCCGACCGCACCGCCGCCGACTGGCCGCTGCGCTTATCGTGATGCAGGGCGCGGAAGTTGGGCAGATCGCGGCACAGGCCCGCCAGAACCTCCGGCGTGCGGTCGGTCGAGCCGTCGTTGACATAGAGGATCTCATAGGCCAGAAGCCCATCCAGCGCGGTGCGGATTTCCTGCACCAACGGGGGGATATTATCGGCTTCGTTCAACACCGGAACGACGACTGAAAGTTCGGTCAAATCCGCCTCGGCCCTTGGGAAAATAAGTCTCAAGCCGCTGGGAGTAGCCGAATCTACGCCGTTCCGCCACTGTCAAAAAGCGAAACCACCTATCGCCCCAGCGACAGAATCCCCGCAACCACCACAATCGCCACCGCCGCCGCGATCCCCGCCCGCCACAGTGGCGGCGCCCGATCCGGCAGGGGCGGCAGATCGGCGTCACGCAGATCGGCGCGGCGCCCGGTCAGCATCGGGCGCACGAGGTTCTGCTTTTTCCAGACGAAATAGACCAGCACCGCCCCGATATGCAGCACCACCGCCGCTAGGATCAGATTGCTCATGATCTTATGGATTGTCGTGATCTTCTCGCTGGTGCTTTCCGCCACAAGCTCGCCCAGCGGGCCGACGTAGGTGATGAGGTCATTGGTAAACAGCCCCGTCCCAGCTTGCACCAGGATCAGGATCAACAGTACAGCGACCATCCAGCCCCCAGCGGCATTATGGCCGACGTGCTGGGGCGGGTTGGGCTGCCGCATCTCGTCAAGATGCTCCAGCACCGCTTTCGGGCCGCGCAAAAAGCTGGTGAAGCGGGCATAGCGCCCGCCGATGACCCCCCAGATCAGCCGAAACAGCACCAGCGCCAGAATGGCAATACCGATGCGCTGATGAATGTCGCGGTTATCGTCGCTCAGAAAGGCGGCCAGGATCAGCAGCGCCAGCAGCCAATGAAACAGCCGCGTCGGCAAATCCCACACCAACGCCCCGAGTTTCCGCACGCCTTCGGCCATTCTGTCCTCGCCCTGTCGTTCCTCTCAGGAGTGTAGCGGAAGCTACGCGCGTTGCCGAGAGGCGGAGGGCGGCGATTTTGCGGCAGCAGGCTTGCCACGCCACCGCGTGCCTTGCCGCAAAATCGCCCGAACGCCGACGCTCAGGCTCGGGCCGCAGTAGCCTGAGCGTTCTGCATTGCCAGCACCACGGTCGGCACCCGTGCTAGATCGAACGTCGGTTTCGCCGCCTTGGCGCCACCAGTCCGTTGGATCACATCCTCGGCCTTTTTGATCGCCTCGGCCAGGAACTCGATGATGCGACGGTCCACAGCTTTGATCTGCGCCATCCACTGCTGGGCATCCTCGATGGTCATGCGCTTGGCCTTGACCTCGATGGACAGTTTTTGGAACGCCGCCTGCTGCGACAGAAGATCGGCCACTGTCAGATTGAAGCGGTTCGGGATGCGGCACAGGATGGCGTGCACATCGACCAGCGATAGCCCGTAGAATAGCTTGCGCAAACAATCGGCCCTGTTCATCAGCACAGCTTGATGGAACGCCAAATTTCCGCGAGCATCCTGCTGTAATAGCAAAGATAACGCCGGATTTGCGGGCGAGGGCGAGGTTTTATCCATCACCAGAAGTTCGCGCTCGGTTTCCCCTTTAGCGTTCTGCTTGGTCACAACAACGGGTTCGTTCACCAGCAGCCGCAGCAAGGACGAAATATAGCTGGGCCGATCCGCGATCACCGCCTTCATCAAGACGCCCTGGAAAATCCGGTTGCGGCGCCCGATCCGACGATACAGATAAGCCTGGGCCTGGGCCTTAGCGAGCTGATTGTCGCCCTTGGCCATCGCCTTACAGACCTGATCGGACAGCGAATAGAGGAACTCCAACGCCTTTTCGAAAACTTCCTTATGTTCGGTTTCGATCATCTTCATCAAAACCGTCTCGGACCGCTTACCGCCGGCATACTCGAACAGCGCCCGGCCAATCGCCAGCCGGTCCGGCATTTCCGACTTCGGGTGCGATGCGAAATAAACCATATTGCTGGCAAGGCGCGCGTCATTATCGGCAAGGTCAGAGAAGAAAATCCCGGCCATGATTTCGGCCTTGATCTGCTCGCTTTCCGTCACATGCTTCGGGAAGGACGCTTCGATTTCTTCGATGGTCAGTTGCTTTGCGAGCAACATAGAATTGACGGACGGCCAGCGCGGCGTCGGCACCAAAAGGCGCGCCAGCGGGCTTTCATCGGCGTCATTCTTCCGGCAATAGTCGATTTCGAGCTGAACGAGAAGCTGGGCGATCGCCAGCGAGTCATCGTCTTCGCTCTCCTTCAGATTATCGGCCAGATAGTGCCAAATATCGTTACCCTCGGCATCGATATGGTTGAGGTATCCAGCAATCCGTTCGGCATCGGTGCTTTCGGCGTAAAAAGCGCACATCCGGGCAATCGGCAGCGCCATATCGATATCGCCATTGGCAAGGCAGAACTGAAGGTAGTTTTCGCCCTTGACGCCGCGATTGCCGAAAAACATGGCCTGGGCGTCGTCTAGACGAATCCACTGCTGCAAAAACGCCGAAATATCGCCCGTGCGCCGGGCAAACCGCGTGCGGATATCCTGATCGAGCTTCGCCATCTCGGGATTCGGGGTCCGCGAGAGCGCCTTTCGTGCCGCATTACTGTCCTGACCGTCACTCATACCGGCCTACGCCCTTTCTGGTTTCGGCACCACCACCCGAGGAGGCGGCAGCTTTTTATCGACCCGACTTTTCCGGGCTTTAAACTTAATTCAATCTTAATACCGGATGTATGACGAGAGTCAAAGGCCTTTGGTCGGTATACGTATGAACGTAACAGAGATTACGCCTCCTCTGACCCAACAACACAATGAAAAGCTGCAATTTCTTTGCGAAGTGTTTCTAAAAAACAATCAGGGTTGTGCTGGTGCAAAATGACGCGGTCCTCTTTAAATTCCACGAATTCCTTAACGAGCACAACCGCATTCTGCTTGACGAGAACAACCGCCGACTCGCGCTTCGGCGGACGGTGCGGATTGACGAAAAGCAGCATCCCGGGCCGGAACCGCGGCACCATACTGTCGCCGACAACATAGAGGGCATAGGCATCTCGAACCTGCGATAAACAGGGGGGGCGGTGTGTGTAATCGATCGGGCCGTCCTCTAGAAACATCTCCTGATCGACCCCGCCGCGCGCGGCGCCGCGTACTGGAATAAGATCTGACGCAAGCCCCCCTTGAGGCAATGCGCGTGGCGTCCGTATGGGCGTAACATGGGGCGGAGTCATTGGGGCAAGGGCTTCGGGGGCTTCCGGCAGAAGGTCGCGCGGCTCCACCCCCAGTGGCCCAGCCAGCCGAACCATCCAGTCGAGCGTTAACCGCCGCTCCCCGCGCTCTAGGCGCAAAATCTGCTGATGCGACGTCCCCGCCGCCGCCGCCAATTGTTCCAGCGTCAAGCCGCGCAGCCCGCGCCAATGGCGTAAACGGTTTTCCATCGCGCGAGCCTAGCATATCGCTGTTTTGGTGCAAAGCCCCGAATCCGATTGACGAGGATTTCACCAAAATGGTACACACGAAGAACAAGAACAAATCATGAAATTGCGACTAAAGGACGCAACGGCACACCATGAGCATCTCCACCCGGGGGCTTCGCAGCTCCACCCGCAGCAAAACTCTGATCGGGCGGTTGCGCGCCCTGCCCGCCGAAACCGGTCCCCTATCGGCGCCGCGCCCGTCCGAAGCGCCGCGCCCACGCCCGCCCCGGGGGGAGGCCTCTGCCCTGCCGCTGCCGCCTGATCTGCACGCTGCTGCCGAACGGCTGGCAGAGCTTTTCGCCGCCGCCGCTTTCGAAACCTGGGCGCAGGGGGGGCCGACCAGTGCGGGGGCCTGCGATCCGCTTGACCCGACCCCGGAAGCCCTTGTGGCCCGCCGTCACTATCGCGCGGCGATGCGCGCCGTACCGCTGCCCTTATCGCCGCTGATTGTTCATGTCTGCTGCCTCGGGCTGCCGCTCGGCCACTGGGCGGCGACGAAAAATATCGCGCGCGCCGAGGCCGAACGGGCGCTGCGCAAGGCTTTGACCCATCTGCTCAATCACTTCTGCGCGCAGGATTAACGAAAGACCAGTTGGTTTCCCGCCGGACTTCCGCCTATCCTGCCACTTTGACGTGTGCTGCGATGCGAAAGGTGCGACATGGGACAGGGGAATAAGAGCATCGGGCTGGCCCTTGGCGGCCTGGGTGGATCGAACGCCCATGGTGTCGGCGTCTTGCAGGCAATGCGGTCGCTGGACGTGCGCCCGGCGGCGCTGTCCTGCACCTCCGGGATGATCGAATGGACGGCGCGCTGGTTGCGGGGCGACGATTTGCGCGCCGAGCTTCAGGGCGCGATCAGCAAGGCAAAACCCTATCCCGATACCCTTCGCGGTGCCAATTGGGCGAGCATCCTTGTCGCGGGCCTGCCGGGTGTCTTTCGCACCGCCCTGCCGGAACGGCTCCAGCGCTGGATGCTGCCGTTTAACCCGCTTGATACGACCGCTTGGCTGGACCGAGCCCTTCCCGCCCAGCAATGGGTTCCCGTGCGGCCCGACGCGGTGTTTCATGAAATCGCCGATACGTTCAATCAGACGGGTGATATCGCCCTCTTCTTCAATTGTTACGACCCTGACGATGGCTGTGAAATCGTCCACACGAACCCCGCCGGGTTCAATTACCTTAAAACGCTCTGGGCTGCGCGTGGCCTAACCGCCGAAGACGTTGGGGGTGGGCTTGAACCGGAACGGGTTGGCCCGCATGGTCCGCGCGTCGTCTATGAACCGATCACCGCCGAAGCCGTGCGCGACGCCCTTTGGCTCAACGCTTACGGGTTCGGTACCCGCGCCCATCCGCGCCAACGGATCGACGGCGCCTATGCCCGTCAGTTCATTCTGTCGGAAATGGTCGACGTCGATATTCTCTTCATCGCCCGCCCGCAGGCCTATGCTTGGTTGGGGCGCGCCCCGCAGAATTATGCCGAAATCCGCGATTTTGAAACCGAGCTCTGGTTCAATGCTGCCTATGGTCAGCAGATCAAGGCCATCGAAATGGTCAACCTGTGGATCAGAGAAGGCAAGCTGAAGGATAATGGCTATAAGGCCGTTCAACTCGAACCGATCGAGATCGAAGTTCAGCGCAGTTACTTCGATTATTTCGCCGAGGATATTACTGTGTTCGACAATGCCTATCGGATCGGCCAAAACCATATCCGGCTGGCTTTGGAGCAGACGGAATAAACCTGTCCAAACGATCAACCTATTGGGGATGTTCACGCGCAACAGTTCTAATAATTTGATTTTCTATAGTATTTTAGCGGATACTGACGGGAAAAAGCCGCCAGGAGGTTCCATGTCTCGTCCCGCGCCCCTCTCCCCACCCACGCAGGTGGATGAAACGCAGGATTTACGCTTCCGCTTTCTCGGGATCGACCCCGCAACCTGCGCCACCCTGCGCGGCTTACTGCCTATTGTACAGCCGCACCTGGAGCGGATCATCGAGGAATATTACCAAAAAATTCTCAGCGTTCCTGCCGGGCGCGCCACCTTCGGCGCCAATCCCGAAACCGCCGACCGGATCAAAAAGGGCGCGGTGGAAAGTTGGATCGCCCAGCTTCACGGTAAATTCGACGCGGCCTATTTCGAAAAAGCCCGGGGCCTTGGCCATATGTTCGCCAAGATTAAATGGGAACCGCGCTGGTTCATGGGCGGCAAAGTCTTCGTCGTCAATCGGATCGTCGAGGTGCTAACGGCGCATTTCCGCTGGCGGCGCGACGCGCTGACCGAGGCAATCATCGCCCTAAACCGGCTGGCGATGCTCGATCTCGACGTCATGACCACGGCCTATCTGGAAGCGATGGAGGAAAAGGCCCGCGCTCGCCGCCTGCAAATCGCTGCCTCCTTCGAAGACCTCGTGCGCGGGGTTCTGACCGGGTTGCGGCAGGCCTCGCACGATCTTGAAACCTCGGCGGGGTCGATGGCCGCGCTCGCCGATCAGACCAACCATCAAGCCGTATCGGTCGCCGATGCCGTGCGGCAGGCGTCCAGCAACGTCAAGAATGTCGCCCAGGCGACCGACAAACTCCGCACGTCTATCGCAGAAATCGCCGAACGGGTGAGTGTTTCCACCGATATCGCCCATCGCGGCGCCTCAGCAGCGGAAGAAACCAGTGGCACGGTGCAGGTTCTGGCAGAAGCCGCCCAACGCATTGGCGAAGTGGTACAACTCATCCAATCCATCGCCGCGCAGACCAATCTCCTGGCGCTCAATGCGACCATCGAGGCCGCGCGGGCTGGGGAAGCCGGCAAAGGCTTTGCCGTTGTTGCCGGGGAGGTGAAAAACCTCGCTGCCCAGACCGCCCGCGCCACCGAAGATATTACCCAGCAGATCACCGCCATTCAGTCGGCGACGGAAGAAACGGTGCGCGCCATGCGCACCATCAACGGCACGATCAGCGAACTCACCGCCATCAGCGGCACGATTGCCAGCGCGGTGCAGCAGCAGGAAAACGCTACGGCGGAAATCGCCCAAAATTCCCAGGTCGCGGCGGCAACGACCAGCGATGTCGTGCGCGTCGTCGGTCAGGTGATCGATGCGGCGGGGGAAACCGGGCAGTCGGCCGTGCGCGTCCACGGCAACGCCCAGGTGGTCGCTCGCGACGGGTCGGCCCTCGACGGCGCCGTGCAAAATTTCATCCGCTCAATTTTGGCGGAGGAGGAGAAGGAGGCGGCCTAACCGCCCCCTTCCGTCTCAGGCTCTAATTCACCCGTAAACCGCTGGCCGCATCGAAGACGTGCAGCGTATTGGCGGGGGTCAGCGCAAGCTGATCACCGCGCGCCACCACCTGCGCGCCGTCCAGCCGCGCCGTTAGGCTGCTGCCGTCGGCCAGGGTGGCATAGACCAGCGTATCGGCGCCCAGGGCTTCCACCAGATCGACCGTGACCGTAAAGGCGCCGCCGGGACGAACGCCGAGATGCTCCGGCCGCACGCCTAGCAGCACCTTACGCCCGGCCATCCCCGTTAGCGGTTGCGGGAGGTCGAGCGTCGGACCACACGCGAGACGCACCGCCCCCTCCGCCGTTACCTCGCCCGGCAGCAGGTTCATCGCGGGGGAACCGATGAAGCCCGCAACGAAAACCGTTTCAGGCCGCGCATAAAGATCGAGCGGCGCGCCGATCTGCTCCGCCCGCCCGTCCTTCATCACGATCAGCCGGTCGGCCATCGTCATGGCTTCGACCTGATCATGGGTGACGTAGAGCGCGGTGACACCCAAGCGCTGCTGGAGCTTCTTGATCTCGACCCGCATCTGCACGCGCAGCTTAGCGTCGAGGTTCGACAGCGGTTCATCGAACAGAAACAGCTTGGGTTCGCGCACAATCGCCCGCCCCATCGCCACGCGCTGGCGCTGCCCGCCCGAAAGCTGCTTCGGGCGACGGCTAAGATAGGGGCCGAGTTGTAGAATATCTGCCGCCTGGGCTACGCGGGTTTCGATCTCCGCCTTATCGGTGCCGCGATTCTTCAGACCATAGGCCATGTTTTCAGCAACAGTCATATGGGGATAAAGGGCGTAGTTCTGGAAGACCATCGCGATATCGCGGTCCTTCGGCTCCAGCTTCGTCACCTCGCGCTCGCCGATATGGATGCTGCCTGCCGAGGCGGTTTCCAGCCCCGCCACGATGCGCAGCAGGGTGGATTTCCCGCAGCCCGAGGGGCCGACGACGACGATAAACTCGCCATCGCGAATATCGCAGGAAATCCCGTGCAGAATGGTGGTGTCGCCGAAACGCTTTTGAATCTGATCCAGTTTAACCTGGGCCATCTTATTTCTCCTGCTCCACGAGGCCCTTCACGAACCAGCGCTGCATGACGACGATGATGACGATGGGCGGCAGCATGGCGAGAATGGTGGTCGCCATCACAACGCCCCAGTCGGTCTGGGTATCGTCGCCGCCGATCATCTTCTTCATGCCGATGACCACCGTATCCATCCCGCCGGAGGTGGTGATCAGCAGCGGCCAAAGGTACTGGTTCCAGCCGTAAATGAACAAAATGACGAAAAGCGCCGCGATATTGGTGACCGACAGCGGCATCAGAATGTCCCAGAAGAACTTCAGCGGCCCGGCGCCGTCGATCTTGGCGGCTTCGGCCAATTCGGGCGGGACGGTCATGAAGAACTGGCGGAACAGCAGCGTCGCGGTCGCCGAGGCGATCAGCGGCACGGTCAGGCCCGCATAACTATCCAGCATGCCAAGGTCGGAAATCACCTTGTAGGTCGGCAGAATGCGCACTTCCACCGGCAGCATCAGGGTGAGGAAGATCACCCAGAAGCACAGCATCCGCCCCGGAAAGCGGAAATAGACCACGGCGAAGGCCGATAGCAGGGAGATGAAAATCTTCCCCACCGCAATCGTCACCGCCATGATCGCGGAGTTCAGCAGCATATGCGCCGCCGGGTTCTGCGCCGTGTAGCGCGCGCCGGAGGTGAGCGCGAGCCAGTAATTCTCCAGCCCCATCGTACCGGGCCAGAGGGTGACGCGGCCCGAGGCAACGTCCGACCCTTCGTAGGTCGAAGCAAGCAGCGTGAACAGAATCGGGAAGGTGACGATCACCGCCCCCAGGATCAGCACCAAATGGGCGAAGAAGGTAGCGAGCGGGCGATTTTCGACCATCAGTAATGCACCTTCCGTTCAACGAAGCGGAACTGCACGACCGTCAAAACGATGACGATCAGCATCAGAATAACCGACTGCGCCGCCGATCCGCCGATATCAAGACCGACGACCCCATCGGAATAGACCTTATAAACCAGAATCTCGGTCGCCTTGGCCGGACCGCCGGAGGTGACGGCATGGATGACGCCGAAGGTTTCGAAGAAGGCGTAAACGATGTTCACCACCAGCAAAAAGAAGGCGGTTGGCGAGAGCAGCGGGAAGACGATATCGCGGAAGCGCTTGCCCGGCCCGGCACCGTCAATCGCGGCGGCCTCCATCAGTGAATGGGGGATCGACTGCAACCCGGCGAGGAAGAAAATGAAGTTGTAGCTGATCTGCTTCCAGGCGGCGGCAAAGATAACGAGCGCCATCGCCTGATTGCCGTTCAGCAGATAATTCCACTCAACCCCCATCGCCACCAACGCCCGGCCCAAAATGCCGATGGACGGGTGAACGACGAACATCCAGGTCACCCCTGCCAGTGCGGGGGCAATGGCGTAGGGCAGCAGCAACAACGTCTTATAGCCGGTCGCCCCGCGCACCACCCGGTCAGCGCAGACCGCGAACAGCAGCGACAGACCGAGCGACAGGCCCGACACGGCGGCGCTGAAAAACAGGCTGCGCAGGAAGGCATCGACATAGCTTGAGTTGCGGAACAACTCGGTGAAATTGGCGAGGCCCGCAAACTCGGAATTCAGCCCGAAGGGGTCTTCAATATACAAGGATTGCTGCACCGCCTGGACGGACGGCCAGTAGAAGAAAACCACCGTAATCAGCAGTTGCGGCAGCAGCAGCAGCAGCGGCAGCAGCTTATTCTGGAACGGCGCTTGCGCGGACGAGGCTGGCGTCACGGCACCCCCCGAAAAGGCGAAAAGGGCGGGAAGCACGCTCCCCGCCCTTAGGTTGGAAAAGAGAAAGGTTAGTTCTTGGCGACGGTGCGTTCGAAGCGGCGCAGTTCTTCGTTGCCCTTCGCCACAGCGTTATCCATCGCCTGCTTTACCGAAATCTTGCCCGCGAAAGCGGCTTCGACTTCATCCATGATCAGGTCGCGGATCTTCGGCAGGTTGCCGAAGCGCACACCGAAGGAATTTTCCGTCGGGGTCTTGTTCTGCAACTGCAGGATCGGGGTTTCGCGACCCGGATTGCGGTCATAGAAGCCCGAACGCTTGGTTTCCTGATAAGCGGCGATGGTCACCGGCAGATAGCCCGTCTGCTGATGGTTCACGATCTGCACGTCAAGCTGCGACAGATAGGTGAAGAACTTGGCGACGCCCTTATATTCCTGGGCCTTCTTACCGCCCATCACCCACAGGGTCGCCCCGCCGATGATCGAATTTTGCGGCGCGCCCGCGACATCCGGGTAATAAGGCAGCATGCCGGTGGCGAAGTTAAACTTCGCATTCTTGATCGCGTTGCCGAGGAAGCCCGACGAGGTCATGATCATCGCGCATTCGCCCGACAGGAACAGGCCTTCCGGCTGCGTGGTGCGGCCACCGTATTTGAAGCTGCCGTCCTTTTGCATTTCGTTCAGCGTTTCGAAATGCTTCACGATCGTCGGGTTGTTGAACTTGAACTCCGTATCAAAGCCGCCGAAGCCATTGGCCTTGGTGCCGAACGAAATATTGTGCCAGGCGCTGAAGGTTTCCATCTGGGTCCAGGTGACCCAAGCGGTGGTCAGGCCGCAGGCATGCCCCGAAGCGCGGACCTTCTTGGCGGCGTCGATTACTTCCGGCCAAGTCTTCGGCGCCTTTTCGGGATCGAGACCGGCTTTGGCGAACGCATCCTTATTGTAGTAGAAAATCGGGGTGGAGCTGTTGAACGGCATCGACAGCATCTTGCCCTGGGCCGTCGAGTAATAGGCCTTAATCGCGGGCAGATAGACGTTCGGATCGAACTTTTCGCCCGCTTCGGCCATCAGCTCGTACACCGGCTTCACGGCGCCCTTGGCGGCCATCATCGTTGCCGTGCCGACTTCGAAGACCTGGGTGATGTGCGGCGCATTGCCCGCGCGATAGGCGGCAATGGTCTGGTTCATCAGCTCGGTATAATCGTTCGACTTGAAGGTCGCGACGACCTTGTAGTCGCTCTGCGAGGCATTGAAGCCATCGACGAGCTGATTGACGCGATCATTGTTCGCGCCCGTCATCGCATGCCACCACTGGATTTCGACCGGGGCCGCGAAAGCCGAGACGCTGACGGCACACCCGAGGCTGAGAGCCGCAATAAAAGACCGCATGTGAGCTTCCCCCTTTAGGAACAATGGCCGTCTCTTACGCGCGGACGGTTATGGTTTTGTTACATGGCCATAACCGATGTGTCACATAGAAAGTGCGTTGAAAATCACCATTGCAGTGCGAAACCCGTTCAAAATGCGCGCATTCCCTTGCGTTTTTGGCTAAAGCGCAGGCAAAAAAACTTTGAAACGCGCCCTTAAAAAAATCTCCGCGCCTCTCTTGATCCCTTGTCCGATCGCCGCCACTTGAAAGCGAGTGTTCGATAATCCGGGCCCCTCTGACGGCTGGCCGCAGCCGTGATGTCGGATTTTCCCCAATGCTCTGGTGCCGACGGGCGCCACCGCACGCAGGATGATCCCTATGGACATGCCTCTTTGGGCTTGGCTTGGTTTCAATGCCCTCGTTCTTGTTCTTCTCGCGCTCGATCTCGGTGTTCTGAATAAAAAGGAACGCGCGATGGGCGCGCGCGAAGCGTTGAAGCTAAGCGCCTTCTATATTGTCATTGCTCTGCTCTTTAATGTTGGTATCTGGTACAGCCTGGGTGAAGTGAAAGCCCTGGAATTTCTGACCGGCTATCTGATCGAAAAGAGCCTATCACTCGATAACATTTTCGTTATCGCCCTCATCTTCGGTAGCTTGCAGGTTCCGCCGCAATATCAGCACCGGGTGCTCTTCTGGGGTATTCTCGGCGCGCTGGTGATGCGCGCGATCATGATCTTCGCCGGGACGGCCTTGATCATGGAACTGCATTGGCTGATCTATGTCTTCGGCGGCTTCCTGATCATTACCGGCGCTAAGATGCTGTTTGCGTCGGATAAGGAACCCGATCCGGCCAATCACCCGATCCTGCGCTTCTGCCGCAAGCATTTCCGGGTGACGGAAGGGTATGAAGGCAAAGCGTTCTTCGTTCGGCGCAACGGGCTGCTCTATCTCACCCCGCTGTTCCTGGCGCTGATCCTGGTGGAAGTGACCGATCTGGTCTTCGCGGTCGATTCGATCCCGGCGATCTTCGCCATCACCACCGATCCCTTCATTGTCTACACCAGTAACGTCTTCGCCATCCTCGGCCTGCGCGCCCTCTATTTCGCGCTCGCCAGCATCATCCATCGCTTTGAGTATCTCAAATACGGTCTGGCGCTGGTTCTGGTCCTCGTTGGTACGAAGATGGTGATGGTCGACTTCTGGAAAATGCCGACCCCGCTGGCCCTCGGCCTGACGGTTGGCCTGATCGGCGGTTCGATCCTACTGTCGCTCTGGAAGACGCGGGGGCAGAAGGCGGAAAGCGCGTAATGATTTCGCCTCGCCTATATCAATAGCACATCAACCCCCAAGGCTCTGCCTTGGGGGCTTTTTATTGATGTATGTAACAGGGTTGTGAATTATCAATTCTAACGCCTCGGTTTGTGAGGGCAAAAAGATGGAGTTCTATCTTCACTCTTTCGGGGTTCTTAAAGTGATAAACACATCATATAAAATAGTTGCCGCCGAAGAATTTAATTCTGAGCAAAAAGATTTATTAAGAATTCTTTTGAGGGAAACCTGGACGGCGACATATTTGCATCGCTTCCCTAAGGCTGAGTTTGATGACTTAATTTCGACGCTTGATCTACCAAATTTAGACACGATGCTTTCTGGCGATAATATAAAAATCGCCTTCGCCAATGTTGACAATAAAATTGTGGGCAGCGCAATCTTCAAAGAAGTTGGAGCCGTCGCTTATTTATGGGGAATGTATATCTTACCCATTTATCAACGTCACAAAATTGGCTCTGAGCTGTTTCGATCTGTACTTAAATCTGTGCAAGATGCCAAATTTATACAGATATATGTTTTAGAGGAAAGCTACGGAGCTTTGTTGTTTTACGAAACGCTTGGTTTCCAACGACTTTCAACCGACACGATATCGCTGTCTCCGAAATTATCTCTAAGCGCTCTGGTCATGAGAGGAGACGTGAAGATGATGCAAGAGCGCTTATACTTATCTTAATGCTTTGGAATTTTGGACAAAATTTCCTCCAGAACCCCCCGATCCAACTCCCCAATCCGCTCCGCCAACCGGTTCGCCAGTTCCGTTGCCAGCGGGTCCAAGCCCGCCGTGTCGATGGTGACGCGCGGGTGGGAGAGGTCGGCCAAGCGCTGCATGGCTTCCGCATCGTCCCAGATCAGGCCGAAGTAATCGCAGATTTGCCGCACGAGGCCGCGCGACGGGCGGCCCCGGTGGCCGTTTTCCAGCGCCGACAAATAGGCCGGGCTGATTTCCAGCGCGGCGGCCATCGTGCGCAGGGAAACTTTCTTCTGCGCCCGCAAAGCGCGGCAGCGTTCGCCGAAGGGGGTCATCCCCGTTTATCCTCCCGGTCGCGGCGGATCAAAACATAGAAAGCCCCCATGCCGCCATGATGGGGGCGGGCGTGGGTGAGGGCTAGAATCTTGCCCTTCAGCGGCGGCTCGTTGATCCACTGCGGCAGGGCGCGGCGGAGGATACCGCGCTGCTCCGGCTCCGGCCAGGGGCGATGGTCGGGTTTCTCCATCCCCTTGCCGGTGATGACCAGCACGCAGCGCCAGCCCTGCGCCCAGGCCCCCAACAGGAAATCCACCAGCCGGTTATGCGCGGCGGCTTGGGTCATGCCGTGCAGGTCGAGAACCCCGTCAATCTCCCGCTCGCCCTTGGCAAACCGGCGGGCCGTCGCCCGGTCGATATTATCGAGCCGCCCCAGGCGCACGGGCGGCGGGCCTTTGCCCTTCGGCAGGGCGGGATCGGCGGGCTTAACGGGGGCGAGGCGCGGTCCCCCCACTGCGGGCGGGGCCGGATCGACCGGCTTCGGCGCTTCGGCCGGTTTCGCCGGGGCGGGCGGCTCCGGGCGCAGGCGCGCGACCTGCTGGGTCACCTGCTGCCACAGGCTGCGCTCTTCCGCCGTCAGCCCCCGCCGCGACGGGGGGCGCGGGGCGGGCGGCACCTTCTTACCGGCCATCGCCTAGCCCCCCAGGCCCAGCCGGGGGAAAGCCCCTGGCGTGGGGGAAAGCGGGGGGAGCATGCGAACCGGTATCCTTGCTGAAAAAGAAGCGCCGGGGATGCAGATCCCCGGCGGCTTGATACCGTTAAGATCGGGTCCGCGTCACGCCTCGTCAAGAATGAGGATATGCAGCCGACGCGGGCCATGGGCGCCGAGTTGAATGGTCTGCTCGATATCCCCCGTGCGCGACGGGCCGGAAATCATATTCACCGTGCGCGGCACCGGGCCGGTCGCGCGGATCGTATCCCACACATCCTCGTAGCGCCCAGTGATCTGGCTGCGCTTGACCACGGCGATATGCGTATCGGGCAGGAAGTTGAGGCTGGTCGGCGTCGCCGGGCCGGAGGTCAGCACCAGCGTGCCGGTTTCCGCCACCGCACCGACGACCGGCGTGACGGAAACAAGATCGGGATTCTCCGCCTTGCCAAAGCGCACGGTCAGCGTCGGGCGCTCGGCCCACGGCAGGCTTTCCAAGCCGGGCGCGGCCACCAATTCGGCAGGGAGATTCTGGTCCGACAGATAGGTCGCCACCGCCTCCGGCACCTGCGCCGCATCGGGAATATGCGCAACGGTCGCGGCCAGCGCCGTCGCCATCTCCTCGAACAGGATCACGAGGTCGTCGTGCGGCTTTTCCGTGCGGGCGAGGCCGATCTGGCGGCGATGGGCGGACAGGCGCTGACGCAGCCCCGCTTCCGTTGCCGGATCGAGCGCGCCGCGCCCCAGCGACCGCCGGATGGAGCCAAGAATATCGGTACGCGCGCTCATCGCCGACCCCGTTGTTTCGCGTAAAGGGCTTGGAAGGTCTGGCCTTGCGGGGCAGGCATATCGCGCACCCGCGTCCAGCCACCCGCCAGCGGCAGGCTGGTGAAGCGGCCTTTTTTGCGGGACGCGAGGCTTAACCCCGCCGCCACCGCCCGCGTCAGCCAGCGATAGAGGGTGGGGCGCGTCGCAAAGAACGCCCAAATGCCGATGCCATAGCGCGTGGCAGCGGGGGACAGCTTTTCTTCCGCCTGCCGCTCGCGCCAATGGCGCATCATTTTCGGCAGCGGAATCTTCATCGGGCAGACCTGCTCGCAGCGCCCACAGAAGGTGGAGGCATTGGGCAGATGCCCGGCTTCATCGACGCCGATCAGCGTCGGCGTCAGCACCGATCCCATCGGCCCCGGATAGACCCAGCCGTAGGCGTGCCCGCCGACCGCGCCATAGACCGGACAATGGTTCATACAGGCCGAGCAGCGGATGCAGCGCAGCATGTCCTGAAACTCGGTGCCCAGCATGCCGGAGCGGCCATTGTCCAGCAGCACCACATGATATTGCTCCGGCCCATCCGGGTCTTCTGGGCGGCGCGGGCCGGTGGAGAAGGTGGTGTAGGAGGAAAACTCCTGCCCCGTCGCCGAGCGCGCCAGCAGGCGCAGCAGCGTCGTCGCATCCTCCAGCGTCGGCACGATCTTCTCCAGGCTGGCGATGGCGATATGCACCTTCGGCAGCAACTGGGTCAGATCGCCATTGCCCTCGTTGGTCACGATGACGCTGGTGCCGGTTTCGGCGATCAGGAAGTTGGCGCCGGTGATGCCGACATCGGCGGCGAAATATTTCGCCCGCAGTTCCGCCCGCGCCTCTTCCAGCAGCGCCCGATGCTCGCTAAGCGGGCGGGCCGGATCGAGATGGGTATGGGATTTGCGGAAAGTTTCCGCCACCTGCTCCGCCGTCAGATGGATCGCCGGGGCGATGATATGGCTCGGCGGTTCCTTGCGAAGCTGGATGATATATTCCCCAAGGTCGGTTTCGACCGGGGTGACGCCCTTTTGCTCCAGGAAATCATTCAGGCCGATTTCCTCGGCGATCATCGACTTGCCCTTGGTCACGGTCTTGGCGTCGACCGAGCGGCAGATGTCGAGAATGATCTGGCGGGCTTCTTCTGCCGTGCGCGCCCAATGGACAACGCCGCCGGAGGCCGTGACCTGCGCCTCATAGGCTTCCAGATAGAAATCGAGATGGGCGAGCGTATGGTCCTTGATCGCGCGGCCCGTGTCGCGCAACTGGTCCCATTCCGGCACTTTGGCGATGGTGGCGGCGCGTTTGTTGACGAAGCCACCGCGCATGTTCCCGAGGGCTTTGCGCAGGGTGGCATCGGTCAGCGACTTTTTGGCGTTGGAAACGAAAGCATGGCTGGTGGCGTGCATTCTTCCTCTCCCCTAGCGCGGCTCGGCTTCGCCGATGGCGGGGGCGGACAAATCGCCCGCCAGCACTTCGGCAACATGGCGGGCTTCAATGCGCGATCCCCGGCGCTTCAGCTTGCCCGCCATATTCAGCAGGCAGCCGAGATCGCCCGCCAGCAGCAAATCGGCCCCGGTCTTGTCGATATTATCCGTTTTATTCGTGACCATCCGGTCCGAAATGTCGGGGTATTTGATGCAGAAAGTGCCACCGAAACCACAGCAGGTTTCCGCATCCTCCATTTCGGTAATGCTGAGACCGTCAACCGTGTTCAGTAGGGCGCGCGGCTGGGCCTTCACCCCCAACTCGCGCAAGCCCGAACAACTATCGTGATAGGTGATCTTCTTGGCACAGTGCGCCGGAACCGAAGTCACGCCCATCACATCGGTGAGGAAAGAGATAAGTTCGTAAGTGCGATGGGCGACCCGTTCGGCGGCCAGCTTGGCGGCGGGATCGTCGGCGAAGAGTTCGGGATAATGGTTGCGGATCATCCCCGCGCAGGAGCCGGAGGGGGCGACCACATAGTCCAGCCCGTCGAACGCTTCGATGACCTGATGGGCGATCTGCTTCGTCGTCGCCCGCTCGCCGCTATTGTAAGCGGGCTGGCCGCAGCAGGTTTGTTCCGCCGGAACCACTACCGTGCAGCCCGCGGCTTCCAAAAGTTTCAACGCCGCAAACCCAACGCTTGGCCGATAGAGATCGACCAGACAGGTCACGAACAACCCGACCCGAGGCGCCATCGCGTCCCCCCTTCCCAACGAACCCCAAAACACCCAGCGCGTGGCCGCCTGTCCCCGGCAGCCTTCGCGCGCCCGAGTTTGGGGGGGAAGCGCGACGGCGGCAAGGGGATTGTCGGACAATCAGACCGATAAAGCCGCCTCCGGGTGCCGTGCCTCAGCGCTATCGGTCTCGGTCGCATAGGGGGGGGCTGGGCGCCAATCTTCAATTTCGGGATAGGCGTTGACCATCGGATAGTCGCAAAAGACCGTCGGCCAATCGGCCTGCGGCACCGTGTTCTTGACGATATGGAGTACCGTATCGATTGCCCGGGTCATCGCCGGTTCGATCCATCCGCCTTCTAGTGAGGCGAATTCGCCCGCAAAATAAAGTTTCTTGCTGCGCGAATGATTTTGATTCCACGTCAACTGGGCGTAATTCCAATCAAAACTGCCCGCCCGATAGAGTTTCGCGCAGCTTCGATACAGCGGCTGTCGTTCCCACTGCCAAACTAACGGCGCGGCTGATTGATCAACAAAGCTCGACATCGCGGGCAGTCCGCTGCGCTGCAGAAGCGCGTCTAAGCGGGCCAGCGCCCGCGCGGCAAGCGTTTTATCGTCGGGATATTCACTTTCCGACGCCAGTTTGTTGGAATCATCCTCCCAGGTATAGGAGCAAAGCAAGACGCCCGGGTCGCCGCTGGGGCTGCCGTCGGGCTTGCGGTCGACGGCATAACCATAGACATCCCGTAAAAACGTATCGGTCACGATCACCTGCGGAATGGCGCTTTCTTCCCAAAACCGCGCTTTCAGTTTGAAGAAGATTTTGCTGGACGTGATGTTGTGGGACATTTTGATGCCCTTCCAACTCGTCATCGGCGGCCAGTAGTTATTTCCGGCGCTGGGGGAGACAAAGATATTTTCCAGAAAACCCGTCCCAAACCCAGTGTTCATCTGGAGAGACCAACCCGGCGCCGTCACGACGAGATGATCGTAACGGGCGGTTTCGCCAGTTTCTGTCGTTAGAAGATACTGATTGTCGAACCAATCGATATAGCGGATGCGGGTTCCCGTCATCAGTGACCGCCCCACCCCATCGGGATTGAAGGGGGTCAGTTGTTGATAAAACGACTGGCCGTTTTCTGGCCCCCGGCAGGTCACCGGCTGAAACAGATGCATCGCCGGGATGGCCGAAACCCCGGCCAGCAGGGGCATATCGAAATGCCGCCCCAGGGAATCGCTGCAATAGCCGTATTGACGGGCCGATTTCGGCAGCGGTAAGGCGTCGGCAATCGACTGGGAAATGTGGCCGAGCAGCTTATGCTGTGTTGCAAACCCGAAAATCAGCGTGCGAATCGGGTAGAGGGCGGCAACGTCGAAGAAAGCACCCCAACTGCCGTCCCCCGTGCCAATTGTGTAGAAAAGCTCCATTTCGGCGGGCGTCAATCCCAGGCCGCCGAAGTCACCCGCCGCATTGTCGGCCTTGTGACGGGAATCGGTCGTGCCATCGATCCGGTAGTATTGCTTGCGGGGCAGGAGGGCGACATCCCGGAAGGTGCGGAACTCGTAAACCTGCATAATCCGCCGCCAATAGTCGCGCCAATCAGCGCTTGCCCCATAGGCGGGGGCCACCCATTCCCGCATGTTGTGTGCCCAGGCCGTCCAAGCGGCATGCACCGCCTGCAATCCTGCCGTGGGCGGTTTTGGCGCGTCGGGGGTCGGTGCCCAGGTCAATAGGCCCTGAAAAACCTGATCCTCAATCGCTGGACCGAAGCCTTCGTTGATATAGATCCCCGTCCGGGTGCCAACGCTGCCAGGATTGGGGAAATCTTGATACTGCTGCCCATAGAGCGCGACGAAATAATGGGCAAGGCTATTGCACTCGGTCGTCCCATCCTCCGGTAAAAAGAAGGGGATGCGCATTGCGCCCAATTCATAGGGCGTCCAACTGCCAAGCGCGCGACCAGATTTTGTTTCCGGCATCACAGGGTAGGCCCGACCGCCGATTCGGGGTTCTGCCTCGAACAGGGCGATATTTTCATACCCGCAGCGCAAAAGTTCACGGGCGACCGTTAGCCCCGCATATCCGGCCCCAATAATCGCAATCCGCTGGCGGGCTGCCGCTGTTCCCCGAACATCGGCAATACCGGTGGCCGCGCATCGGTGCAATAGATTGGCATAATGATAGGGGATATCGGCAGGGTTCGGCCAATGCGGCTGCCATGGCGCCGTCGGCGGTGAGACGCGCTCAGAAAGTTTCGTAAAACTCGTCGCTTTTTCAACCGATGACATCAGGAAACCTTTCTTGGATAAGGTTCTAAAAGAAGTTTCCTGCCTCTATCACGCTTTAGGGTATGAGGGGGCTGAATCTTCAATTTGTAATAAATATGCTCAGTCACAGCGTGTCAGCCAGGCGGATGGAATTTCCCTTGCACGCCTCAATCGTTTCCGCTATCGGATATATCCGCCCTCGGAAACATCCCCCTTCTTTTCTCCGGGGGCGCTTTTTCCCGTTTCTCCAACCGAAAGCCTCAGCCATGAATTCCCTCTGGGCGACCCTGTCGGCCCGGTGGTTGCGGGCCTATCGGCCCGTTCCCGCCCCCCCGTCCGCCCCGCGCCTCTCGGTCGCGGACCTCTCCCCGGCCCTGCGCCGGGATCTGAACCTCGGCGATTCTTTGCCGGGGGAGGATGATTTTTCCTTGCGTCCATCCATCCGCACGCGGATGATATCCCCGTTCGCAGGCTTCTAACCCACCCCTGCGGCATCAGCTTCTCTACGCGAGAAAGGATTAAACCCATGATCAATCAGACCCGCGCCTGCCGATCGACGCAGGCATTCCCCGTATCCCACGGCACCTTCTGCCGAAAGAACATTTCTGACCTTTGTCAAAGCTCTCTGATACCGCAGGTGTCCCATGCCGCTGTTCCTCTCTGTCCCTCGGGGACCTAAGCTTTACGTTGAATTTGCCCGTTGGTCGGTGCCCACCGGCGCGTTGCGCTGGGCCGAGATGCGCCGCGAAAACCGGGAGGTTTTGATATGGTTCGGACGGTTACACATTATCTATACGCCCCCGCGCTGGCTGCCGGGGCTGTCTGCCGGACTGGGGCGGGCCGCTGATGCCCCCGCAGGTTGCCCTGGCTGACGTGGCCGCGATTGAAACTGGGATGAGCGCGACTGCCGCGCAGGCGCCTCTCCCGGCTGAAGGGTCCGACAGCGCCGATATGGCGCTGTCCACCCTGATTCGCGTCCTTGAAGAATTCCGTACCCTCGACCCGGACCTTCCCATTCAGTACGCCCTGTCGTTTCTGACGCTCGCGCAGAACGAAGGGCTGTCGATGGGCGAGCTGGCGCAACGGCTCGCCATCGCGCAATCCTCCGCCTCGCGCAATATTGCCGCTTTGTCGGAATGGCATTCCTTCGGCAAGCCCGGCCTTGGCCTTGTCGAAGCGCGCGAAGACCCGCGTGAGCGGCGGCGCAAGCTGGTCAGCCTGACCGGCAAGGGCCGCGCCTTCCTGCATCGGCTGACCGCTTTGATGGTCGGCCATCGCATCGCCGATCCGACAACCCCGGTAGCAGTCCCCGCCGCACCGGGCCTCGACGCGCGAACGGCGGCAGCGGTGTAAAAACACGGCACCCCGCTTCGGCGGGGTGTTTTGTTTCACGAGAAGCCTCTTTCCCCCCTCAGTCCCTATGCTATAGTCGCGCCACTTTTCCGCTGCGGCTGCGGCCTGCCGGATGACCGAAGGATTGAAGACTCATCGCCATGAAACTGACGATTGATCGTGCCGCCCTGCTCAAAAGCCTCGCCCATGTGCAAAGCGTCGTTGAGCGCCGCAATACGATCCCAATCCTGTCCAATATCCTGATCGAAGCCCAGGATGGCGATAGCGTTTCGCTGACCGCGACGGATATGGACCTTGATATGGTCGACCGGGTGACCTGCTCGGTCAGCCTGCCCGGCTCCGTGACGGCGCCCGCCCATACGCTCTACGACATCGTGCGCAAGCTGCCCGACGGCGCCTCGGTCGAACTGACGTCGGAGCCGGAGAAGGAACGGGTGACAGTGCGCGCCGGGCGCTCCACCTTCACGCTGCCGTCGCTGCCGACCGCCGATTTCCCCAGCCTTGCGTCGGACGATCTGCCGCATAATTTCGTGCTTTCGGGCGGCGACCTGAAGGCGCTGATCGACCGCACCAGCTTTGCAATTTCGACCGAAGAAACCCGCTACTATCTGAACGGTATCTACGTTCACGCGACCAATCAGCCCAGCGGCCCGGTGCTGCGCGGCGTCGCCACCGACGGCCACCGCCTCGCCCGCGTCGAACTGCCGCTGCCGAAGGGCGCGGAAAGCATTCCCGGCGTCATCCTGCCGCGCAAAATGGTGCTGGAGCTGCGCAAGCTGCTGGACGAAGCCGATGGCGCCGTGAGCATTGGCCTGTCGGAAACCCGCATCCGCCTAGCCTTCGGCGCGATCATCCTGTCTTCCAAGCTGATCGACGGCACCTTCCCGGATTACGAGCGGGTCATCCCGACCGGGAACGACAAGGTGCTGGAGCTGAATTGCGATAGTTTCGCCGAAGCCGTGGACCGCGTCGCTACCATCTCCACCGAAAAAAGCCGCGCCATTAAGATCGCCCTCGGCAGCAATACGCTGACCCTGACGGCGAACAGCCCGGAAGCGGGTAGCGCGACGGAAGAGTTGGAAGTCTCCTACACCTCCAGCGGCTTCGAGATTGGCTTCAACTCCCGCTATCTGCTCGACATTCTAAAGCAGGTTCAGGGCGACGTCGCGCAATTCATTATGGCCGATGCCGCCTCCCCCACCGTCGTGCGCGACCGGGCGGATGGCAGCGCCATTTACGTGCTGATGCCGATGCGGGTGTGAGCCTGACGCCGCACCCCCTCCCGGCGCTTAGCCGGGTGCGTCTTCAGAATTTCCGCAGTCACGCCGCGCTCGACCTTCCGGTTTCGGGCGCGTGTGTGATTCTGACCGGCGATAATGGCGTCGGTAAAACCAATCTGCTCGAAGCCTTGTCCTTCCTGGCGCCCGGACGCGGGTTCCGCCGGGCATCGCTCTCGGATATCGACCGCCAGGGCGGGCCGGGCGGCTGGTCGATGCAGGTGGACCTCAACCTGCCCCACGGCCCCGTCAGCCTCGCGACGGGCCGCGTGCCCGCCCAAGGGGAGCGGCGGCAAATCCGCATCGACGGCGAACCCGCCAAAAGCCAAGGCGCGCTGTCGGACCTGCTCGTCGTCGGCTGGCTCACCCCCGTGATGGACCGGCTGTTTCAGGAGGGCGCCAGCGGGCGACGGCGCTTTCTCGACCGGATGGTGCACGGCTTCCTGCCCGATCACCTTCAGCACCTCAGCCGCTACGAAGCCGCCCAACGCGACCGGCTGAAGCTGCTGCGCGACGGCGAGGACGGCAAGCGCCCCGATCCCCATTGGCTGACCGCGCTCGAAGAGACGATGGCGCGCGACGGCACCGCCATTGCCGCCGCCCGGCGCGATATTAGCCAGCGCCTCGGCCTCGCCGTCGCCGCCGGGGTTGGGCCGTTTCCCGCCGCCGATCTCGCCGTGACCGGCTTGCTCGAAGCCGCCCTGGCGGAGAAGCCCGCGCTGGCGGTGGAGGAAGACTTCCGCCGGACTCTGCGCCAAACCCGTCCGCGCGACGCCGCCGCTGGCACCACCACCGAAGGCCCACACCGTAGCGATTGGCAGATCGTCCATCGCGGCAAGCACATGCCCGCCGCCCTCTGTTCGACCGGCGAACAAAAGGCCCTGCTGATCGCCCTACTATTGGCCAATGCCCGGCTGATCAGGTCCGCGCGGGGTGCCCCGCCGCTGCTGCTGCTCGATGAAGTCGCCGCCCATCTCGACCCCAGCAAGCGCGAAGCCCTGGCCGCAGAGCTTTTCTCCCTCGGCGGGCAAAGCTGGCTGACCGGGACGGAGCCGGGGTTGTTCGAGGCGTTCGGGGATGGGATGCGCGTGGCGCTGTAAGCAGGGGCGCTGCCCCTGCACCCTGCTCAAGGGGCAACCGCCCCTTGAGAATCCGGGACTGCTCAATCAAGGCGTAAAACTGACGCCCGAATAGCCCAATCAGAAAATAGGATCGCCAAGGGGCAAGCCCCTTGGCCAGGGGTTCAGGGACAGAGTCCCCGACGAAGCCTTACGCGACCTGTGCCACCGCCGGGGTCATATCCGACCCGGCGAAGACTTGGGCCGCCATATCGCGGTCGATATTGGCGCCGGAAAGGATGACGGCGACTTTCTTGCCCTGTTGGCGGTCGCGTTCCTGCATCAGGGCGGCGAAAGCGGCAGCGCCGGAGCCTTCGGCGAGGTTATGGGTATCCTCGTAGAGGGCGCGCATGGCGGCGGCGATTTCGGCGTCGGTCACGGCGAGGATGCGGGCGGCGCCCTTCGAATAAATCTCGAAGGCGGCGGGCACCGGCACGCGCACGGCCATGCCATCGGCAAAGGTATTGGCGCTGGCGGTCGGGATGATCCGCCCGGCTTCGAAGGAAAGTTTCGCGGCGGCGGCTTCGGTGGAAACCACGCCAACCACTTCGGTCTTCAGCCCCAAGGCATCGCGCGCCAGAATGGTTCCACAGAGGCCCGAGCCGCAGCCGATGGGTACATAGACCGTATCGAGGTCCGCCACGGCGGCAAAGAGTTCCAGCGCATAGGTGGCGACGCCGCAGACCAAGGCGGGATGAAAGGCCGGAACCGGGTACAGCCCCTCGGTTTCAGCGGCATCGGCGGCGGCGGCCTTCGCCGCGTCGAAATCGGCCCCAGCTTCCACCACTTCGGCGCCAAAGGCGCGCATCGCGGCGTTCTTTTCCGGTGAATTGCCGAAGGGCACGAAGATTTTCGCGGTCAGCCCGGCCTTGATCGCCGCGCGCGCCTGGGCTTGCCCGTGATTGCCGCGCGTCGCCGTGACGATGCCGCGCACCTCCGGATGGTGCCGTCGCAGCCAATCGATGAAGGTAATCCCGCCGCGAATTTTAAAGGCGCCGGTCGGGGTGTGATTCTCATGCTTCACCCAAACCTCCGCCCCCACACGCTGGGCCAGCAGCGGCCAAGCGAATTGCGGCGTCGGCGGCATATGGTCGTAGATCGTCGCGGCGGCAGCGGCAATTTCATCGGGGGTGAAGCGCATAGGAAGCTCCTGAAACAATAACTCTGCTTCTCTGCCATGTCAGAACGCGCTATGCTTTCATCCATCTGACATGAAGTGCAGTCCCGGCCCATGATCGAGCCTATTCGCCGCCTGTCGGTCGGGCGTTTCGCCCTGACCCTGCTGCCCCGCCAGCCCTACGAGGCGCGCTATTGCGCGGCGGCGCCAGCGCTCGGTTTTGCCTTTGAAACCCAAGACGGCGACCATGCGTTCGATAGCGACCGGCTGCGCCCCTATCGCACCCGCGCCAATAGTTTCGCCTACGTTCCGAAAGGCTGTAGCCTTGTCTCCCGCTCGCGCCTCGGCGGGGAATATCTAACGCTGACACTGCCCGACGCCCTGCCCGCCCCGCAAACGACCGACCGGCTGGCCCCCGGCCTGCGCCCTGCGGCGCATCGGCTGCGCGCCGCCCTGCTGGCGCCGGAGAGGGTTGAGGCGCTGGAGGTCGAGGCGCTGGCGCAGGAATTTTGCGACCAAGCCGCCCGCGCGCTCGGGCTGCCGCCGCCGAAAGCCGCCGGATGGATGACGCCGCAGCGCCTCGCCAAGCTCGACGCGGCGATAGACGCCGGGCTGGCGGAAGGGGTGACGGTCGCGGGTCTCGCCGCAACGCTCGGCCTGTCGGAAGGTTTCTTTAGCCGCGCGGTGAAAGCGGCCTTGGGCGTCTCGCCGCAAGCCTATCTGCTGGATCACAAACTCGCCCACGCGCGCCGCCTGATGACGGCGGGGGAGGCGGATTTAAGCCAAGTCGCTTTAGAGGCAGGGTTTGCCTCCCACGCCCATCTCTCGACCGCGTTCAAACGCTACCTGGGGATCACGCCCACGGCGTTTCGGGCGCAGGTAAAGGGTTAAACCGCCATTCCGGCGGCCCAGCCGCTCGACCAGGCCCATTGGAAATTATACCCGCCGAGCCAGCCGGTCACATCCACCGCCTCGCCGATGGCATAGAGGCCGGGCACGTCGCGCGCTTCCATTGTTTGCGACGAGAGCGCCTTGGTATCGATGCCCCCGGCGGTCACTTCGGCCTTGGCATAGCCTTCGGTGCCGCTGGGGGTGAAGGGCCAGCGGTGCAGCCGGTCGGCGAGGGCTAGGAGCAGCTTATCGGGCAGATCGACCACCGCCTTGCCCTGTGCCGCTTCCGGCACGAACGCCGTGGCAAGGCGGGTCGGGAGATGCTGGGTTAGCACGGTTTTTAGCTCCGCCCGGCTGCGGCTTTGCTTCGCGCCGAGCAGCCAGTCTTCGGCCTCCACCGTCGGCAGGAGGTTAATCCGCAGGGTGTCCCCCGGCTGCCAATAGCTGGAGATTTGCAGGATCGCCGGGCCCGACAGGCCGCGATGGGTGAACAGCGTCGCCTCGCGAAACTGCCGTTTGCCAAGGCTGGTGATCGTATCTTGGATCGAAACGCCGGTCAGCCCGCCGATCAGCGCCAGATCGTCCCCCGCCGCTGTCAGCGGCACCAAGGCCGGGCGCGGCGTCACAATCGGCAGGCCGAAGCGCTGGGCGACCTCGAAGGCAAAGCCGGTCGCGCCCATTTTCGGGATCGACGGGCCGCCGGTCGCCAAAATCAGGGCCGGGGCGCTATAGGTTGCTTTAGATGTTTCGATAACAAAATGATCGGCTTTGCGCACATCGCGGATCGTCTCGCCCAGATTGATCCGCACCCCGCCGCGAGCGGCCTCCGCCAGCAGCATCGCCAGAATCTCGCGCGCCGATCCGTCGCAGAACAATTGCCCCCAATCGCGCTCGTGGTAGGGAATCTTATATCGTTCTACTAACGCAATGAAATCATACTGGCTGTAGCGGGCCAGCGCCGATTTGGCGAAATGGCGGTTTTCCGACAGGTAGTTCGCCGCCCCCACGTCACGGTTGGTGAAATTGCAGCGACCGCCGCCGGAAATGAGGATTTTCTTCCCCGCCGTATCGGCATGGTCGATCACCAGCACCCGCCGCCCGCGTTGCCCGGCGGTCAGCGCCGCCATTAGGCCCGCCGCCCCCGCGCCGAGGATGATGACGTCAAAATCCGCCATGATTGCCCGCCAAAAGCAAATCGGGGGCGCGATGCCCCCGATTGAGTCTCACTCCGAAAACCGCTTACGCCTTAGGGCGCAGCAGCCCCATCAGATCGTAGGTCTTGTTCAGCACCGGCGTGGCAATCTCCTGCGCCCGTTCCGCCCCGCGCGCAAGGATGCGGTCAAGCTCCGCCGGGTCAGCCATCAATTGATTAAGCCGTTCAGACATCGGCCCCATCACGGCGACGGTCAGATCCGACAGATCGCGCTTGAAGACCGAAAACTCCTTGCCCGCGTAGGCGCCGATCACCTCCGCCAGCGGCTTATCGCTAAGGGCAGCATAGATATTCAGCAGGTTGGCGGCTTCCGGGCGGCCGTCCAGCCCCTCGACCGACTCCGGCATCGGGTGAATATCGGTCTTCGCCTTTTTGATCTTCAGGGCGATGGTATCGGCATCGTCGGTGACGTTCAGGCGCGAATAATCGGACTCGTCCGATTTCGACATCTTCTTCGACCCATCCCGCAGCGACATAACGCGGGTGGCCGCGCCAAAAATCTGCGGTTCGGGCAGCGGGAAAAACTCCTCGCCGAACTGACGGTTGAAGGCCCCGGCGATGTCGCGCGCCAGTTCCAGATGCTGCTTCTGATCCTCGCCCACCGGCACATGGGTGGCGTGATAGAGAAGAATATCCGCCGCCATCAGCACCGGGTAGGAATAAAGCCCCAAGCCTGCGTTATCGCGCTGCTTGCCCGCCTTTTCCTTGAACTGCGTCATGCGGTTCAGCCAGCCGAGCGGCGTGAGGCACCCGAGCAACCAACCGAGCGTTGCATGGGTCGGCACCGCCGACTGATTGAACAGAATATTCTTCTCGGGGTCGATTCCGGCGGCAATGTAGGTCGCGGCCACTTCGCGCGTTGCCTTCAACAGCGCTGCCGGGTCTTGCGGCACGGTCAGCGCGTGCAGATCGACGACGCAGAAGATGCATTCGAAATCGGCTTGCAGCTTTACCCAGTTGCGCACGGCGCCCAGGTAATTGCCGAGATGCAGGTGATGGGTCGGCTGAATGCCGGAGAAAATGCGCTTGCTCATGGTCCTGCTTATCGCGGACGGCGCGGCAAGGGTCAAGCACTGGGGCGCGCGGTCAGTAAATCGACCCCGCGATGCCCCTCGGCAACTCCGGCAACCAGGATCACATCCCCCTGGCAATGGGCCTGCCGCAGCGGCAGGATCGCTTGATAAGCGGGGGAAGCATACCACGCGCGCGCCGCCTCGGTGCTGGGAAACCCGAGAAGAATGACATCGCCCCCGGGCCAATCCCCCTCCAGCCGCTCGATGGTGGCGCCGTGAACGCAATAGCGACCGCCAAACGGGGCGAGGGTTGCGTCAATCGTCCGCAGGTAGGCCACGAGATCGGGATCGAAACCCGCTGTCACCAGCCGGGCGATAACATACGCGGTCATGCGGGCCTCCCGTCAGCGGGCTTGGAGCGGGTTGGAGCGGCGCAGGCCGATGATCTGCGCCAGCGTCACCCCGCCGACCGCCGCCGCCTGCACCAGGATAAAAGCCGCCCCCAAGGCCGTGGGCGCGATCAACTTGCTCCCCAACAGCACAAGGCTATCGGCAACCCAGAACAGGTTCAGGCCGATGACCGCCTTTACCCAGACGGGCGACGGATGCCGCGCGATCCAAAACAGGGCTAAACCATACGGCAGCAACCCGACGCCAATTCCCCGCAGCAACCCTTCGGGTAGCCCCAGCAGAGGGAACAGCAGTCCGGCCAGCAGAACGAGACCAAGGGCAAAAACCGTGCTCGTCAGCGCATCAACCAACAGGGCATAGCGGAGCAGGGGATGGGGTTTTAAGGGCATGGGAACCTCTCGCCAGGATAGGGGGGGGGTGAATGGCCCCGACCCTGCGCCGTGCCGCCGCGCCTGTCGATTACGCGGCAGGTAATTGGCGGGCGGCGGAAAGCGGGTATGCTGGGGTCATGACTGCGCTTTCCCTGCCGCCCCGCAGTTTGGGCGATCACCTGCGGCTCTGGCGCCAGCGCCGCCGCCTGACCCAGCTTGATCTGGCGCTGGAAGTTGAGATGTCGCAACGGCATTTAAGCTTCATCGAAAGCGGCCGCGCCCGCCCCAGTCAGCGCGCAGTCCTGCGCTTGGCCGAAGGGCTGGACCTGCCCCTGCGCGCCCGCAATGCCTTGCTGTTGGCCGCCGGGTACGCCCCCGTCTTCGGCGAACGCGCGCTGGACGATCCGGCCCTACGCCCGGCGCGGGAAGCGCTGGAGCGGCTGCTGACCGCCCATGAACCCTATCCGGCCCTAGCGATCGACCAGCGCTGGACCCTGGTGTCGGCGAACCGCGCGCTTTTACCGTTTCTGGCCGGGGTTGCAGATCAGCGTTTGCTGGAGCCGCCGGTCAATGTGCTGCGGCTCAGCCTGCATCCGCAGGGTTTGGCCCCAATGATCCTGAACCTTGGGGAGTGGCGGGCGCATCTGTTGGAGCGCTTGCGCCGCCAGAGCCTCGCGACCGCCGACCCAACGCTTGAGGCCTTGGTCACCGAGCTTGCGAGCTTTCCCGCCCCGCCCCAGACGGCACCGCTGGAGGATTTCGGTGGGGTCTTCATCCCGCTTCACCTGCGCACGCCGGTCGGGGAGGTGACGCTGTTTTCAACCACGACCGTCTTCGGTACACCGACCGACATTACCCTGGCCGAACTGATGCTGGAAGCCTTCTATCCCGCCGATGAGACCAGCGCCAACCGACTGCGCCAGCTTGCTGCTACCCCCGCCGCCGCAGCGCCTTGATGTCGCGCAGATTAACCCCGCCGAGGGCATGGCCAACCGCGAAGAACAGCAAGGCCCCGCCAACGCAGAGACCCGCGAAGACTGGATAGCGCCAGAGGTGGCCCGGCTGCAGGATCGGCGATAGCCAGGGCAGCAGCGCGAAGATCGCCCCGGCCATGACGAGGGAGGCAAGCAGCAGGCGCGGCGCGCGGCGGCGCAGGCGGGCATCAAAGCTTAGAAGCCCGCGCCGGTGCAGCGTGCTCGCCAACAGCCCGACGTTGAGCCACGATGAAAGACTGGTCGCCAGCGCCACCCCTGCCGCCCCCAGCCAGGGCATCAGCCCGAGGTTGAAGACCAGATTCCCCACCAGGCAGATCGCCGCAAAACGCACGGGGGTGCGCGTATCTTCCCGGGCGAAGAAGCCGGGCGTTAGGCCTTTCACCAGCACATAGGCGGGCAGGCCGAGGGCGAAGGATTGCAGCACCCGCGCCGTTTCCGCCGCGTCCGCCAGCGAAAACGCCCCGCGCGCGAACAGCACCAGCATGATCGGGTCGGCCAAGGCGATCAGCGCCGCCGTGGCAGGCAGGGTGAACATCAACCCATATTCGAGCGCCCGGTTTTGGCTGCCGTGCGCCGCCTCCGCCTCGCCCTGGCGGATCTGGCGGGAGAGCAGCGGCAGCAGTGCCGTGGCAATCGCCGCCCCGACGACGCCGAGCGGCAGTTGCGCAATGCGGTCGGCATAATAGAGATGCGTCACCGCCCCAGCGGGCAACAGCGAGGCAATCATCATATCGATCATCACATTGACGTGAATGATCCCCGCCCCCAGCACCCCCGGCAGCAGCAGTTTCAGCAGTTTCTTCACGTCCGGCGTTAGGCGCGGTAACGGCAAGCGCAGCGGCGCCCCCGCCGCCCGGCAGGCATAGGCCAGCCAAAGGAACTGCGCGACGCCGGACGCCACCACCCCCCAGGCCAAGGCCTCGGCCACGCCATCGAGACCGCGCGCGCCCAAGATCGGCACCAGCCCCAGCATCGCCGCAATCATGCAGAGGTTCAGCAAGATCGGCGTTGCCGCCGCTGCCGCATAGCGATCGAGACTGTTGAGAACCCCCGACTGTAAGGAGGCGAGGGAGACCAGCAGCAAATAGGGGAAGGTGATGCGCGACAGATAAACCGTCAGCTCGAACCGCTCGGGATCGCCGATGAAGCCGGGGGCCATCGCCATTGTGAGATAGCGCATGCCGACCTCGGCCAACCCCAAAAAGAGGATGAGCGCCGCCAGCAGTACGGCCATCGCCTGTTCGGCAAAGATCACCGCCCGCCGCTGCCCATCGGTCGCCAAAATCCCGGCAAACACCGGCACAAAGGCGGCGTTGAAGGCCCCTTCGCCGAACAGCCGCCGAAAGAAGTTCGGCAGTTTGAACGCCACCAAAAAGGCATCGGACTCCGGCCCCGCCCCAAGCACCGCCGCCTGCAGCATATCCCGGACAAAGCCCAGCACCCGGCTGATCATCGTGTAGCCGCCAACCGTGGCAATGGCGCGCGCGAAGGAAGAGGACATGGAGGGGTTTTAGGGGAGTTTCTGGGGCTTGGGTAGGGGAAGGATCACAGATGCATCTGTCGGTCCATATCGCTATGCTCGCGCCCCGTGCATTAGGAGGTGGATGGGTCATGCTGAAAGCGGTTTTCTGGCGTCTTGCGCCTCTCCTTCTGCTCACCGGTTGCCTGCGCCCTGCGGAGCCGCCTGTGACGGCGGAAACGGTGTTGCAGCCAACTAAGGCCATCGTTGTGCATGGGTTTGTGTGCCTCGCCTTCTCGGAAACCATGTGCACCATCGAGTTCGGTCGCCTGATTGGCGACGGCTTTTCGGAAACCGATAGCCAACGCATTTACGCAGCGACTCGGCCCGAAAATTTGCTCCGCTATGCCGGATGGGGCCTGCCGGGCGCCCCTAACGTGGGAAAGAAAATGGGCTATTACGCCCATGTGGTCGAACCTGGCCCCTATGCACTGAAGCTATTTTCTACCTTCGGCAACAGCCGAACCCATAATTATTTCTTAGCCAGCAAAGAGACTAACCGCCCCTTTGCGCGCGTCGATGTCGAAGCCGGGAAGATCAATTACCTCGGTGATTTTACTTTTAACTCGACGCCGTTCAAGGATCAGCCGCGCGTCATTCACGGAGAAGATCGTCCGGCGGCGGAAGCCTATCTGGCCACCTTCCCCAAACTCACCGGCGAGTGGGTGGTTAAGCCAGTTCGGATTGAGCCGTGATATATAAAATTGCAAAAAGAATGCTTAATTCGCGTTGATTGAATTTTACGAATTCTTAATTTATGGATACGGCTTTTCGGGGAATAGGGTCATGATCAGAAACGCCGTCGCCATCCTATCGCTCGCCTTGCTCGTCGGGTGTGCTCGCCTATCAACTTCCTCACTGTCCCAAGAAACGAAGTTTACGCCAGAGACCGGCAAGGCGATTGTCGTTCTCGGCTTTGGGTGTGAAACGCTTGAGGGCCATGAATGCGAGCTTGTGGGCAGGAATCTGATTAATGGAAAAATGAATTTACGCGAAGGTGAAAATTTTAGGGTTGGCGACTGGAAAACAAATGGTCTGATTTTATTTCGAGACTTTCAAACCGTGTCGATTTTCAAACGAGCCGCCTTTGCCGTAGCACCCGGAGAATATGCTATAACGGAAGTCTCCAATCAATTTGATCGCAGAACGTATTTAACCAAAATTTTTAAGGATGATAATTATTATATAAAATTCAAAGCTGAAGCTGGGAAGATCAATTATATTGGCGATTTTTACGTTAATGCCCTCCAACTTCCGGCTAAACTCGTGAAATATAGAGTCGACACCACGGTAACAAGAGATTATATGAAGCAATTTCCTGGTGTACAGGGTGATTTACTGGTGCAGGAACTGAACGTAAGTGTACCAGCTCTCGAAGGCGTGATCCCTAAGGTACAATAAAAAGTCTAACCAATCCGCACCCGGTCCAACGAACTCCACAGCGCTTCATACAGCAGCAGCCAGCCCGACAGCGACTCACCGAGGCCGAGGAGTTCTTTGATCGCTTCGACCGCCGCCAGCGTGCCCATCACGCCTGCGGCTGGGCCGAGGATGCCGGTTTCGGCGCAGGAGGGCAAGGCGCCCGCAGCGGGCGGCGCTGGGTAGAGCGCCCCGAAGCCCGGATGCTCCGGCCCCAAATAGGGTTTGAACACGGTCAATTGCCCGGAGAGTTGCACGACCGCCGCCGAAATCAGCGGTCGGCGCAGGCGGGCGCAGGCGTCGGCCACAAGGCGGCGCGTGTCGAAACTATCGCTGCCGTCGATCACCGCGTCGGCCCCAGCGAGCAGCCGGTCGATGCTGGCCTCGGTCGCGCGCTCCGCGCGCAGGATCAGCGTAACGTCGGGATTAAGCGCGCGCAGCGCCTCCGCCGCGCTCTCCACCTTCAGCGCGCCCACCCGCGCTGTGCTATGGGCGATCTGGCGGTTGAGGTTCGAGAGATCGACCCGGTCATCGTCGATCAGCATCAGCCGCCCCACCCCGGCGGCGGCCAGATACAGTAGCGCCGGGCTGCCGATGCCGCCCGCGCCAATCACGGCGACCGTTGCGCGCCCCAGCGTCGCCTGCCCCGGCCCGCCGATTTCCTTCAGCAGCAGATGGCGGGAATAGCGCTGCACCGCCTCCGGCGTCATGGCCTAGGCCTCGGCCACCGCATAGAGTTTGCGCACGGTTTCCACCGTTTCCCAAACGCCGACGAACCCGGCAGGGATGATGAAAGCGTCACCCGCCTTAAACTCCCGCGTCTCGCCATTGCGGTGGATCAGGCGGACCTTACCCGCTAGCAGCACGCACATTTCTTCTTCGGTGTAATTCACTTCCCAGGCGCCGGGGGTCGATTCCCAAATGCCGCAGAAGAAATGCCCGTTGGCGCCGACATATTGATTGGCCACCCGCGTAATCGGGCTACCGCGCAACGGATTGGCCGGTGCGCTTTCCTCGCCGCGGGCGCGGTAATCCAGCAGAAAAGGCAAACTCATCGCACTAGCCCCGTTCGAATTTCATATCCAGCACCACGGCGGATTGGGTGCGGCGCACCCCCGGCGACCGGCCGATATCGTCCAGCAACCGATCCAGCGCCTTCGGCCCCGCCACGGCAACCAACAGCATCATATCGAACTCGCCGCTCACCGTGTGGCAGCGTTTTACCTCCGCCCGCGTCCGCAAGGCTTGGGGCAAACTCGTCCCCGCCCGCGCGTCGAGCGATAGGAACACATGGGCCAGCAACCCTTCCGGCGCCTCCCCCGTGCCCCAGCGCAGCGTATAGCCTGCGATCACCCCATCCCGTTCCAGCCGGGCGATGCGTTCCTGCGTCGCCGACCGCGACAGGCCGATCTTGCGCGCCAGCGAGGCCGTGGGTTCGCGGGCGTTCTGATCGAGCAAGCCCAGCAACCGCCGGTCAGTATCATCAAGACTGGTGCGCTGCGTCATTGGCCAACCCTAACGCGGGCGCGCCGGGCTGAAAAGGATGAATAAAATGCCGGGAAAGCCGGGCAGGCGTCTTACGGGCGCACTATACCCCGATAGCGGATTATCCGGCCCAGAAGCGGCAGATCAATCGGTACATCAAACAGAAGGGCGCCGTCGATCTCCGCCTCTTCCGCCGAACACCGCGGTGCCAACCAGGAAGGCAGGGGCAGGCCTAGGAAAGCGCAGCGGTCCAGCGTCAGATAGAGCCGATCGGCGGTCGCGGTCAGGACGAAATGGCTAGCGAAAGCCCCCATCCGCTCGATGACGACACCCGCGCGCGGCCCTGCCACAAAATGACTGGCGTACCGGCGCGTTCCGATGTGCCGCTCCCAATAGTCGCCCTCCGGCCCCATCTCGAAAACGATCCTTACGGGCACACCCGACCCGGCGGCGGGCAGACCAAGGGCAGCGCAGATTAGCCAGGGCAGCAGGCCCGGCTTGGCGTCCACCTCAGCCGTGCCGGTCACTTCGATGCGACCTTGAGTATCGTGCACCGCGCGGACGGCGGCGGGCAACTGGTCCATTGCCTGGCCCAGCATCCGGCGAAACAGGGTCGGACCTACCATCAACACCTCCGAAATCGGAACCAGCACCGCTGCACTGTTGATTTTTCCGGTAAGGGGTTCAAGCTTTCCCCGAACCGCGAAAGGCTGACCCATGTCGCCACCCCCTACCGATCTGACCCCGTTTCTCGCGGGGCCGACCTACCTCTTCGACGGCGTCTGCGTGCTGTGCAGCGGTGCTGTGCGCTTCGTACTAAAGGTGGAATCGGCACCCAAGATGCGATTTGCAGCAGTGCAGTCGGACAGCGGGCAGGCGCTGCTGGCGCAGATCGGCCTGCCGGGCATGACCGATAGCTTCGTTTTTATTGAGAACGGCCAAGTTTTCCTGCGCTCGGAAGCCGCCTTCCGGCTGGCGGCCTACCTGCGCACGCCGTGGCGATGGGGACGGTTCCTAAGGATTTTACCGCGCAGGTTAACCGATTGGCTTTACGACCGTATCGCCGCCAACCGGTATGCTTGGTTTGGCCGGACGGAAACCTGCTTAATCCCCGCGCCAGAACAGCGGCACCGCTTCGCGCCATAAGGTCGGACGAGGACCGCGCACGTATCGTCTCAACTATATCCCGTCAATTGTGAGATGCGTGCGCAAAAGAAAAACCCCGCCGATGCTGCACCGGCGGGGCTAGGGTCGTCACATCAGGAGAGACGATCCGGGGCGGGGGATTACCGAGTAGACCGGACCGGCGCGACCGGTCGGAACAGGCGCACCGGCAGCGGCATGCCCGTCATGATCCAAAACCCAAAACGCTGGGTTTCGGCTGTAATGCTGATGGCCTGCGCTTTGGATGCGGTTGCAACAGCGCGGCGCGGAAGAGGATCCTCCTTCTTCGAAAACAGCATGCTCATGGCTCCTTGTTATGAGTCTTGTCTAGATGATCCCCCGTGGATCTACAAAAACTCTACGCCCGATCCCTTAACAAAGGGTAAGGACAAAATGAGCATTTTCTGAAGTCGAGTTTTAGGAGTGCCGCCCGTTAGCTCTCCCCGCTAAGTTGCAGAAAATTTAAACTAAATTCATCAGCATCACGCTATTGAGGCCGATGACCAGGGCGGTGGCGCCCCACCCGCCGATCTGCTGCCAGCGGGGCGCCACCAGCGCCCCCATCCGCTGGCGGTCCCCGGCGATCAGCAGCAGCGGCACGACGGCAAAGGGCAGTTGCAACGAGAGGATGACTTGAGAGGCGACGAGCAGCCCTTCCGCCGCGCTTTCCCCATAGACCGCCGCCACCAAAGCCGCCGGGACAAGGGCCAAACTGCGGGTGATCAAGCGGCGCAAGGCGGGGGAGAGTTTCAGGGCCAGAAACCCTTCCATCACGATTTGGCCCGCCAGGGTTGCCGTCACGGTGGCATTCAGCCCGGACGCTAGCAGCGCCCCCGCAAAGGCCACCGCCGCTAGGCCGACGCCGACCACCGGCTCAAGGAGTTTGTAAGCCATCTGAAAATCCAGCGCGCCCGCCGCCCCCGTGAATGCGGTTCCAGCGACGACCAGAATCGCCCCATTGACGAACAGCGCCACGGTGAGTGCCAGGGTCGAATCGATGGTCGCATAGCGAATGGCGCGCGGCTTTTCTGCCGGGGCGGCGGGCCGCGCCTGCACCAGGGCGGTATGGAGATAGAGGTTATGGGGCATGATCGTCGCGCCCAGGATGCCCGCCGCGAGATAGAGCGCCGTGCCATCGGCAAGCCAGTCGGCGCGCGGCACCAGCCCCGCCGCCACCGCCCCAGCGTCGGGCTTCAGCACGATCACTTGAAACAGAAACGCGCCGACGATCAGCCCGGTCGTGCCGATCACAAAGGCCTCTAGCGGCTTCATCCCGCGCCGATGCAGCAGCAGGATCAGCACGGCGTCCAAGCCCGTCAGCAGAATACCATAGAGCAGCGGCAGGCCGAACAGCAGGTGCAGCGCAATCGCCGTGCCGATCAATTCCGCCAGATCGGTGGCGACAATCGCCAATTCCGCCGCCACCCACAGCAGCTTGCCGGTCAGGGGGGAGAAGCGCTCGGCGCTGAGTTGCGCCAAATCCTTGCCCGTCGCAATGCCAACGCGAATGGCCAGCGCCTGCAACAGCATCGCCAGCAGCGAGGCGATCAGCACCACCGACAGCAGGGCATAGCCATACTGCGACCCCGCCGCCAACGAGGTCGCCCAATTGCCGGGGTCCATATAGCCGACCGCAACCAAATAGCCGGGGCCGATGAAGGCGGCGAGGCGCTTCAACGCCGCTAAGGGGTTGGGGGAATTGGGAAGAGCAAGACCCGTCATAGCGCACCTCCGGCAAGGCCGTCGCCCATTGGGGCGAAGAGAGGTTTAGGCTATCTTTAAATGCGACTAACTCGCAATATCATATTGCTGTTAGAGGCCGCGCTTCTGGCATGGGCGGGTCTCTTTTTTAGAATGCCTCTAAGTAAGCAAAGACACCCGCATGCCGGCCCGCCTTACCCGGATTGCGCCATCTGCTGCTGAAAGGTGATCTCGATAAATTCGGCCGGGCGCACCACTGCGACCGCGACCGTCACGCGCATATAACCATCCATCAGATCGCGCGGTGTCATCGTGCTCCCCAAGCCGATATCTACCGAGAAAGCTTCCAACGGCTTCGCCCCTTGCAGCCCGCCCTGCTTCCAAACGTCTGTTAGGAAACTGCCGATCATGCTTTTGACGGCAGCCCAGGTATTGGCGTCGTTGGGCGCAAAAATATAGGCCTGGGCCGCTAATTTTACCGACTGCTCCAGGAAGGTCATCGTGCGACGGACGGCGACATAGCGCCAATCCTGGCTATTCCCATCTAGGGTGCGCGCCCCCCAGATTAAAATCCCCTGACCGGCAAATTGGCGAATCACATTGATCGACTTACCCGTGATCGCATCGACATTCAGGGCGGCCTGCTGGCTATCCGTCAACTGAATGGGAAGGTTGGCAGCCCCGACAATGCTGGTATTGGCCGGGCTATTCCAGACGCCACGGGTCGCATCGTTAACCGTATAAACGCCCGCCATCGCCGCGCTGGGAGGCAGAATACTGGCGGTTGCCGTCACCTGTTGAAGGATCTCGGTATAGGTCAGGCTGGCCGAGAGCAGCGCTGAATGCAGTTGGCTGGGCGTGAGCGGATTGGCCGGGGGGTTTTCGATCGCGTCGATAATCTTCCGCGCGACAGGATTGGGATTTGCGGGCGAATCCAGCAGGGGCGCGAGCGCCGCGATAGTGCCACCAAAGAGATTAGCATAGGTAATCTCCCCCGCCTGGATGACCGTGGTGCCGATAAACGGGTAGTAACACGCCCCATACTTCAGCCCAAAGGGACCGGTACCGAGGCGAAAGGCGGTAATCTGGTCGGAATAGGTTTGCTGCGTCGGCTGGTTACCGTTGACGACATCGAAGAGACAGAAGGCGGTTTCAAGCCGCTCGGCCTGGGTCAGCATCGCCTGAACCAAGGCCGCGTTATCGGTGGGGGACAGCAAGGTCGCTTCTGGACAGAGGTAGAGGGTCGGTTCCGGCTCAGCCTCCAGCAGCGCCAGCCCGGCCTGAAGCTCGGACAGTTTCACATTGGGATTAACGGCCTGTACCCCAGGGGCCGCCACTGGCGCCCCGCTCGCCGCACCATACGGGCCGACCGAAACCACCCAGGCCGCACCGCCCCCATTCAGAAAGAAAAGACGGATGGCATTATAGAGATAATAAATTGTATTGGGGTCTGGCAGGATGGCATAGACGGTATTATTGACCGTAATGCTCGTCCCCGCGGCGGGAACAGACGCTTGCTCTACTAGATAATATTGCGGCGAGTATTGTGCTTGCGGCGCCGAAAGGCCAAAGAGCGCCATATACTCGGCAAAGGAGGTAATCCGCACCGGCTTATTATAATAGGATGTCCCCTGATAATCCGCTCGCGGCGTATAGCCGATAAAGGCGGGCACCGCCGTGGCAACCGGCGTGACAGCGTTGGGGAAGCTATCGGTTCCGGTGATCAAGACGCCGGGCGTTGTCATTATCGGCATAATCGTCATCCGTGTCAGAGGGCCGTCACTCAGCCGAAAAGGTCGAATATCCCTTCCGCCGAGGCAACTCTAACACAGCTAAACCGAAACGATAGCCTGCGCGCCTGTCAGACGCGCGCCGAGCGTTATAGCCGCCCGGCGCGCGGTGTCATTACACATCCAAATTCGCCACCTTCAGCGCGTTGGCCTGAATGAAGTCGCGGCGCGGCTCCACCAAATCGCCCATCAGGGTCGAGAAAACCTCTTCCGCCTGTTCGGTATGGGCGACTTTCACTTGCAGCAGGGTGCGGGCGTTGGCGTCCAGCGTGGTTTCCCAAAGCTGGTCCGGGTTCATTTCGCCCAGGCCTTTGTAGCGCTGGATCGAGACGCCCTTGCGGCCATGCTCGAACAAGGCCTCCACCAGCGCCATCGGCCCGGCGGACTGTTGTTCTTTGTCCTTCAGGCGCAGTTTGGCGGGCTGTTGGAAGGCGGCGCGGAAGGTATCGGCCAGGGTCATCAGGCGGCGCATTTCCACCGAGCGCAGCGTGGCGAGGTCCAGCTCGTAGCGTTCCTCCACCCCGCGCCACATCCGCGACAGGCGCAGACCGTCTTCCGAGACAATGCCCTTCCAGCCGCGTTCGGCCTCGCGGGTCATGGCGTCCAGCCGCGCGGCGATGCGGTCGGCCAGCACCTGTTCGGCGTCGCCCAGCGGCGCATCCGGGTTCGGCAGACCCGCGAGCAGCGCCTGTTCAACCACACTGACGGAGCCAACGCGGCGACCGACCTGGGTGATCAGATTGCGCGCGGCTCGGGCGGTTTCAGCCAAGCGGCGCAGGTCTTCCGCCGCAATCGCGCTGCCATCGCCCAGGGTCAGCGAGGCGTCTTTCAACGCATCGGTCAGCAGATAATCCTCAAGGGCGCGATCGTCCTTCAGGTAGACGGCGCTTTGGCCGCGCTTGGCGCGGTACAGCGGCGGCTGGGCGATATAAAGGTAGCCGCGCTCGATCAACTCCGGCATCTGCCGGTAGAAGAAGGTCAGCAGCAGGGTACGGATATGGCTGCCGTCCACGTCGGCGTCGGTCATGATGATGATTTTGTGGTAGCGCAGTTTTTCGATATTGAAATCTTCCGCGCCGATGCTGGTGCCGAGCGCCGCGATCAGCGTGCCGATTTCGGCGGAGGACAGCATCTTGTCGAAGCGCGCGCGCTCCACATTCAAAATTTTCCCGCGCAGCGGCAGGATGGCCTGGAACTTCCGGTCGCGGCCCTGTTTGGCCGACCCGCCTGCCGAGTCACCCTCGACCAGGAAGAGTTCGGCTTTCGAGGCGTCGCGTTCCTGGCAGTCGGCCAGCTTGCCGGGCAGGGAGGCGATATCGAGCGCGCCTTTGCGCCGGGTCATTTCGCGCGCCTTGCGGGCGGCTTCGCGCGCCGAAGCGGCTTCGACGATCTTGGCAACGATGCGCTTGGCTTCGTGCGGATGCTCTTCGAACCATTGGTTGAGCTTTTCGCCGATGATGTTCTCGACGATAGGCCGCACTTCCGAGGACACGAGCTTGTCCTTGGTCTGGCTGGAGAATTTCGGGTCCGGCACTTTCACCGACAGCACGCAGGTCAGGCCTTCGCGCGCGTCGTCGCCGGTCAAGCTAACCTTTTCCTTCTTCGCGATGCCGCTATCGGTTGCATAGGTATTGACGATGCGCGTCAGCGCCGACCGGAAGCCCGCCAAATGGGTGCCGCCGTCGCGCTGCGGGATATTGTTGGTAAAGCACAGCATCGATTCGTGATAAGCGTCGGTCCATTCCATCGCCGCTTCCACGGTAATGCCGTCGCGCTCGCCCTTGATCATGATCGGCGGGGCGTGCAGCGGCGATTTGGACTTATCAAGATACTGCACAAAGGCCTGCACACCGCCCTGGAAGTGCAGCAGCACGTCTTTCGGTTCCGAATGGCGGGCATCGGTCAGCTTCAGGGTAACGCCGGAATTGAGGAAGGCCAGTTCCCGCAAGCGGTGTTCCAGCGTCTCGAAGCTAAATTCATAGACGTTTTCGAAGGTGCCGTCCGGGTTTTCGTCGGTCTTATAGGAGGGCAGGAAGGTCACTTCCGTACCACGCTTGCCGTTCGACGGGCCGGTGACCTTCAGCGGCGCGACCGAGGCGCCATGACGGAACTCCATCTCGTGGGTATTGCCGCCGCGCCAAATGCGCAGGCGCAGGACGGAGGAAAGCGCGTTGACCACCGACACGCCGACGCCGTGCAGACCGCCGGAAACCTTATAGGAATTCTGGTCGAACTTCCCGCCCGCGTGGAGCTGGGTCATAATGACCTCGGCGGCGGAAATCTTTTCTTCCGGGTGCAGATCGGTCGGAATGCCGCGCCCATTGTCGCGCACCGTACACGACCCGTCCGGGTTCAGGATCACTTCGACGAGATCGCAATGGCCCGCCAGCGATTCATCGATGGCGTTATCCACCACCTCATAGACCATGTGATGCAGGCCCGACCCGCTGCCCGTATCACCGATATACATGCCGGGGCGCTTGCGGACCGCATCGAGACCCCGGAGCACCTTAATCGAATCGGCGGTATACTCTTCACCTTCGGGGGAACCGGCGGGCTTCTTCGGCAGGGCGGCAGAGGTCATGGGTCGGTAGGCTCCACAGAAATCACAGCACGCAGCCCACCGCGCGGCGGGCCTCATAACGTAAGCGGCGCAGTTTAGCAGGTGCAGCGCGGGAGGCCAGCGCTTATGCGGAAGGGCAGGCGTGAGGGGCGGGGATGTTACGGGTGCCGGGGGGCGGAAAGTCTATTTAGGGCGCGAGAACTGAAAGAGTGGCGTATCGGAATGATGGTCGGAAGGATCGAATTCTTCCATATAGACTGCCGGCATCTCGTGCTTGTTAGAAAATTTGCAAAACCCTTCGTCATTGGAATAAATAACGTCGGCTTGATGCACTTTTGCTACCGCTATAATTTGCCAGTCGAATTTGATTTGTGACCAAGTTACTTGCGAGCCTCGCCCGGCCCTTTTATCTCCCGCCTCCCGCGCAGCACGAGCCATCCAAGCAGTTTCCATGGCAGATCGGTAATCGAAGGGCACAATGCGGAACGCTAATGTCCTCTGCACTATTTCCAAGCGCCCCACACCCTCTGGGCCAACGCTAACCAAAACTTCGGCAATGACAGGGGTCGGAATCAGAATCATGGCCTTTTGCCCGGCCAATAAATCGGCCAAAACTCTCACCTTCCGGCGGTAGGGGGTGTCATCCGTAGAATGAGCAGAGGGCGCAAGAAATTCGGTGAGAACAGAAGCATCGAGAACGACTTTCACATCTCACCTCGATCTCAATCACGTATTTCACGCAATGTCTTTTGTATCGTTTCGCTATCCGGCCACCCCGCCCCCAGGGACCGCAGGCGCGCTAAAACATCCGCCAAGCCCTCATCGTCAAGCGGATCGAAGGTATTAATCGTAAAAGAGGATGGAAACCATTTCCCTTGAGGGGAACGTTCCCAAACACCAACCCCAGTGACGCGGACCCAATCAAAAAGATAAGGGGCCATTTCTTTAGCTTTAGATTTATGCAAATCGCACGTAATGCGCCCAATATCCGTTTCCAGCAAAACGGTGACTTTCTTTTCCCCGCTACCACCTAAACGGAGCACGCGGCCGTCCAAACAGCCAACCTCGGTAACGGAGACCGGGGGTAATGGTGGCTTAGGCGCTGGGAACGTTAAGACCGCGGCACTGTCATTAGCGGCCTCTAATGTCGCTGTGCCACCATCGAGTGTAAGAAACTCTGTAATGCGCTTGATGGCGGACCGCGCTCCCTCCGGCCCCGCGCCGGTGGCGAGGTCGGCTAGGCGAGCTTCAATATGGGTGACAACGGAGTCATCAATCTTCAATGCAAGCTTGACGCTTCCAGCGTCTATTCCCCGGAGATGAACGGAGTCCCGATGGCCAAAAACCTCGGCTAAAGCGGTGGCATACTCTGCCAGCCGCCCGAGCGACAGCGTCTCGGGCGTGTAGGGTGTGAGATGAAAAATGTAAGTCCGTCCGTCCGTCATCGGTCGGCTCCTCACCCACAGTCGTACAAGATCAAAGCTCATCAAGAATCTGAGAAAACCACCTCGATAATTTGATTCTGACAGAAAAAAACCGGCAAGGGAATCCCTGCCGGTTTTTCTCGTGGAGCTTGTCCCTACGCCGACAGCTTATCCAATTCCCGCACCAGGGTTTCGCCCATGGTCGAGCAGGAGACGCGGGCGGTGTTCGGGCCCATGATGTCGCCGGTGCGGATGCCCGAGGCGAGCACGTTCTTCACGGCGGTTTCGATCAGGTTGGCGTCTTCGTCCATATCGAACGAATAGCGCAGCATCATCGAGAAGCTGAGGATGGTGGCCAGCGGGTTGGCGATGTCGCGCCCGGCGATGTCGGGGGCGGAGCCGTGGACCGGCTCGTACATCGCCTTGCGGCGACCGGCGGCATCCGGCGCGCCGAACGACGCGGACGGCAGCATCCCGAGCGAGCCGGTGAGCATGGCGGCGCAGTCCGACAGAATATCGCCGAAGAGATTATCGGTGACGATCACGTCGAATTGCTTCGGCGCGCGCACCAACTGCATGGCGCAATTGTCGGCATACATATGCTCGAGCGTCACGTCGGTGTAATCCGCATCGTGCAGCTTCTGCACTTCTTCGCGCCACAGCACGCCCGATTCCATCACATTGGCCTTTTCGACCGAATGCAGACGGCTCTGGCGCTTGCGGGCTAGCTCGAAGGCGACCTTGGCGACGCGGATGATTTCATTGGTCGTATAGACCTGGGTATTCACCCCCCGGCGCTGGCCGTCCGGCAGCGTGGTGATGCCGCGCGGTTCGCCGAAGTACACGCCGCCCGTCAGCTCGCGGACGATCAGAATATCAAGATCGCGCACCAGATCCGGCTTCAGGGCCGAGGCATCGACGAGACCCGGATAGACCACCGCCGGGCGCAGGTTGGCGAACAGGTCCATTTCCTTGCGCAGGCGCAGCAGGCCGCGTTCCGGGCGCTTATCGTAGGGAAGCTGGTCCCACTTCGGCCCACCAACGGCGCCGAGCAATACCGCATCGGCGGCCAACGCATCGGCCATGGTTTCGTCCGACAAGGGCGAGCCGTGCGACTCATAGGCCGCGCCGCCGACCAGACCTTCGCTAACGTTGAAGCTAACCGACCGGCGCTTGGCCATCCAATCGATCACCCGGCGCACTTGGCGCATGACTTCGGGGCCAATGCCGTCGCCCGGTAGAATCAGGAGCGATTTATTCGCAGCCATTTTATTATCCTTCGCTCTTGTAAACTTTTTAGGAGGCGAACAGCCAGGGCTGGCTCTTCTTAGTTGCTTCCTCGTAAGTATCGATCTTATCGCCTTTGACCAGCGTCAGGCCAATATCATCGAGACCTTCCAGCAAACATTTCTTGCGGAACGCATCGACCTCGAAGGCGATGGTGGAGCCATCGGGGCGGGTGATGGTCTGGCTTGCAAGATCGACCGTCAGGCGGGCGTTGGCGCCGTTGCGCGCATCGTCCATCAGCTTATCGACGTCGGCCTGCGGCAGAACGATCGGCAGAATGCCGTTCTTGAAGCAATTGTTGAAGAAGATGTCGGCATAGCTCGCGGCGATGATGCAGCGGATGCCGAAATCGGCCAGCGCCCAGGGCGCATGTTCGCGGCTGGAGCCGCAGCCGAAATTCTCGCCGGTCACGAGAATGCTGGCCTGCCGATAGGCGGGCTGGTTCAGCACGAAGCTGTCGATTTCCTTACCATCCTGCGTGTAGCGCATTTCATCGAACAGGTTCTTGCCCAAACCCGTGCGCTTGATGGTCTTCAGGAACTGCTTCGGGATGATCATATCGGTATCGATGTTGATCAGCGGCAGCGGGGCCGCAATGCCGGTCAGGGTCGTGAAAGGCTGCATGGCGTTTCTCCAGCGCGCTTAGGCAGGGCGCGCAACAACTTGGGTCGAAAGAAGACGGTCGTAGAGCGGCGGTTGCCCGATCAGTACCAGCGGCCAGGTCCAGCCCAGAAACAGCTTGAGGGGCGCCCGCAGCGCGGCACGGGGAAAGCCGAGCGGCTGCCCATCCGTGCGCTGCACTTGCAGCCCCAAAGCCGATTTTCCGAAGGTCTGATACCCTAGGCCGCGTTCCAGCCGGGCGAAATAGAGCCAGGGAATAACGACGAGAATGAGGCGCGCACCCCAGAAGGCGACGCCCTGTTTCTCGGCCTCGGACGCGGCACCGACCGTGATCGCCACGCTCAGCACCAGTCCGATAACGGTCACCAGCAGCGCCACCGCCAGCAGGTCGATCAGACCGGCCAGCAGGCGGCGCACGACCGGCGCTTGGTTTCCCTGGCCCACAGCCTAGCTCAGCAACGCGCGAACATCGGTCAGGCGACCGGTAACAGCCGCCGCAGCGGCCATCGCCGGGCCAACCAGATGGGTGCGCCCGCCACGGCCCTGACGGCCTTCGAAGTTACGGTTGGAGGTAGAGGCGCAGCGTTCGCCCGGCTCCAGCCGGTCGGCGTTCATGGCAAGGCACATAGAGCAGCCCGGCTCCCGCCATTCGAACCCGGCTTCGAGGAAGACCTTATCCAGCCCTTCCTGTTCGGCCTGTTCCTTAACCAGCCCCGACCCCGGCACAACCATCGCCGAAACCCCAGCGGCAACCTTGCGGCCCTTGGCGACGGCGGCGGCGGCGCGCAGGTCTTCGATGCGGCCATTGGTGCAGGAGCCAATGAACACGCGGTCGATCGTAACCTCGCTCAGCGGCGTTCCGGCCTTCAGGCCCATATACTCCAGCGAGCGTTCGATGGCAGCGCGCTTGCCCGCGTCGGCGGCGTCGGCCGGGTTCGGCACGACGGCGGTGATCGGCGCGGCGTCTTCCGGGCTGGTACCCCAGGTGACGAAGGGCACGAGCTTGGTGGCGTCGATCACGATTTCCTTATCGTAATGCGCGCCTTCATCACTCGGCAGCGTCTTCCAGTAAGCGACGGCCTGTTCGAATGCGGCACCCTTGGGGGCGTAGGGACGGCCCTTCAAGTATTCGAAGGTGGTTTCGTCGGGGGCGATCAGCCCGGCGCGGGCGCCCGCTTCGATGGTCATATTGCAGACCGTCATGCGGCCTTCCATCGACAGGGCCTGAACGGCCTTCCCAGCGAATTCCACCACATAGCCGGTACCGCCGGCGGTGCCGATGGTGCCGATGATGGCCAGGATCAGATCCTTCGCCGTCACGCCCGGCGGCAGGTCGCCTTCCACCGAGATGCGCATGTTCTTGGCGCGCTTCTGCACCAGCGTTTGCGTTGCCAGCACATGTTCGACTTCGGACGTGCCGATACCGAAGGCCAGCGCGCCGAACGCGCCGTGGGTGGAGGTATGGCTATCGCCGCACACAATGGTCATGCCCGGCAGGGTCAAGCCCTGTTCCGGCCCCATAATATGCACGACGCCCTGGCGCACATCGTCCATCCCGAAGTAGCTGACGCCGAAATCCTTGGCGTTCTGCGCCAGGGTTTCGACCTGTAGGCGCGATTCGGGATCGGCGATGCCCTGGGTCCGGTCGGTCGTCGGCACATTATGATCGGCGACGGCGAAGGTGGCATCCGGGCGGCGCACCTTGCGGCCTGCGACGCGCAGACCTTCAAAGGCCTGCGGGCTGGTCACTTCATGCACCAAATGCCGGTCGATATAGAATGTGGTCGCGCCGTCCGCCGTGACATCGACGATATGGCTGTCCCAGATTTTGTCGAACAAAGTGCGCGGCTGCGCCATGGCTCGATCCCTTCCAATTGGTCTTGTGGTTGGGGCCGATCAAACGGCGGATTCACCGCAGACAGCAAGTTGAATTATTTTGACTGGCTCTATAGGTTTTCTCATGACCACGCCGCCCCGCAAACGCCGCCTGCCGCCGCTCAATGCCCTGCGTGCCTTCGAGGCCGCCGCGCGGCATTTGTCGTTCTCGGCAGCGGCGGAGGAATTGAGCGTTACCCTCTCGGCCGTCAGTCACCAAATCCGCCATTTGGAAGAGTTGCTGGATGTGCCCTTGTTCCTGCGCTCCCCCCGCGGGCTGCGCCTGTCGGAAGAAGGCGCGCTACTGCTGCCCGGCCTAACGCTGGGGTTCGATCATTTGGCGGAAGCGGTGGCGAAACTCGCCGACCGCAAGACCGAAGGCGTGATTTCGGTCTCGATGCTCTCCACCTTCGCCATGTATTGGTTCATACCGCGCCTGCCGCATTTCCAAAGCCAGCACCCGGACATCGACGTGCGCATCGCCACCGGCTCGACCCCGGCGGACGTAGACCGCGATGGGTTCGACTGCTCGATCCGCTACGGCACCGCCGACGCTTGGCCGGAGATGGTCGCCACCCGGCTGTTCGCCGAAACCCTGGTGCCGGTCTGCATCCCCGCCCTGGCGCGCGATCTCAAGAAACCCGCCGATCTGATCGGGCTAAAGCGCCTGCACGCCCGCCTGCGCCGGGACGATTGGGCACTGTGGGCGCTGGCGGCGGGGCTTTCCGATAATCCTGACTTCGACCCCGCCGCCGGGCCGGTCTTCGATACCCGCTCGCTGGTCATTCAGGCCGCTTTGCAGGGGTTGGGCGTCGCCGTCCTCGACCCGATCCTGGTGGCCGATCACCTCGATACCGGACGGCTGGTAAAACCCTTCGACGTCTCGTCCCTACAAGGTGGCGCCTATTGGCTGGTCTGCCCACCCGCCCGGGCGGAAACGCCCCGATTACGGGCGCTGCGCGCGTGGTTGCTGGAGGAAGCGGCAGGTTGAAACATCGCTTTTGCGGTTGTTTTACTCCCTACCGCACAGCAATCTCTGCCGATAGGCTGCGCTTTTCAAAGTCCGTCACCAGTAGGTCGACCTGCACCTGCCAGACGCCCGCCATCGGCAGCGCGATATCGGCGATGAAATCCGTCCCCTCGCGGGCCAACGGACGGCGGAGGTTCTCGATCCCAGCGGCAGGCAAGCTCAGATACGCAACCGCTTCCAGTGGCGGGCGGACGCTACCAGTCGCGTCGGTCACCGTCACCCGCAACCGATTGTCACCGGGGCGGGCCGGGGTCAGGGCCAGCAGAACCAATCGATCCCCCAGTGGGGTCAAGCTACTGAACCCCTCGGCCTTGGCGGCGGAGTCGTGGTGATGCTCGGCGCGCGGTGGCGGAGTTTGCGACAGAACGCCCGTCACCAGCAGCACCCCAATCACCAAAACGCCCTCGGCCCAAATCGAGCGCCGCAAGGGCTGAGCTGAACCGCCCGCCGCCAAAGCGGGGGTCAACCACACCCGGTTGAGCGCAGCGAGCGCCAGCAGCCCGGCAACCAGCGCGAGCTTCAACGCCAGCAAGCGCCCATAGGGGTGATCGATCAGTGCAGCGGGCGTAAGCCCTTGCAGCAGGCTGAGCCCGACCCCGGCGAGCACGAGCAGCGGCACCAGCCCCAGCGCCCAGCGGGAGAAGCGGGCCAGCAAGGCCGCCGCCCCCGGCTTGGTAAGCGCGCGCAGCAGGATCGGCAGCGCCCCGATCCAGAAGCCTGCCGCCGCCACATGCAGCGCCAGTAACGGCTTCGCCAACCCTTCCGGCGGGGCGCTGGCGGCATGGCCGGTGAGAAGATAAGCGCCAAAGACGGCAGCTAACCCCGCCAAGATCACCCCACGGCGGCGCCCGGCGAGGGTCAACAGAACAACCCCGAGGGTGAGAACCACAAAACTTGGCCCGCGCGTTGACGCGCTCCCAAGCCGCCACGCCTCGACGGAGAGAAGCCCAACAATCCCCTGCCCCAGCAGCACACCGCCTTGCAGCCAAACGCCCGCGCCGTGGCCCAGGATGGCGAGCAGCGCAAGCCCGGTGAGGCTCCGCAGCGCCGCCGTAGGCCCCAGGAGCAACCGGGCCAGCATCCCGCCCGCCAGCACGAGGGTTGCGGCATTGGCCATCGCCCGCAGGATCATGCTGGCCGCCATGAGGCCGCCGCCCGCCATCTGCGCCGGATCACCCCCCGCCTCAACGCTCACGCCGACGCCAAACACCACGGCCCCCACGACCGGATGGGCATCGACCGAGGTGACGCGGTAACTGAGCGTATAGGCCCCGGTCGGCAGCGCGGCGGGCAGGGCCGCCCGGAGGATGTCCCCCGCCGAGATCGGCGCCAGCGTCTGTTCGCGCCCAGCGCTATCGATTAAGCGCAGGCTGATCGGCGTTACCGGTTCGTTGAAGCGCAACATGATTTCGGGCGGGGCGGTCTCGAGCCGGGCGCCATCCTCCGGCTGAACCTCTATCAGGCCAGCGTGGGCGAGGGCGGGCAGCGGCACCCAGAGCAGCAGCAGCGCCAGTAAGAAGCGGATCATTGACCCTATCCCTCAAAACGGGGGCGGGACCGGCCCGCCCCCGGTACGCTTACGGCTTCGGCGTCAGCTTCAGGCCGGGGGCCGGTTCCTTCAGGCTATGGGGATCCTGCCCGGCGGCGGGGATTTCGATCCAGCGGTGCGCCGCGCCATTGCATTCCTGCACCACCGGCCACCAGAGGGTGGTGTTCGGCGCGTCGGGCAGTTTGCCGCGCAGCACGAATTCATCGTAATGGGCATCGTCGAGCGACCCGGACCAAACAACTTCGGTCACGCCTTCGGTGATCTTGCCGCCGTGCCCATCGTCGAGCGGGGTTGCCAGCGGGCCTTTTACGATATCCAGCGTCCAGCCGGCTTTCGGCATCACTTTAACGGCGGAAACGCCATTGGGGATTTTCACCCGAACCTTCAGGGTCGGCTTGCCCTCGCAGCCATGCCCGATGCGGACGACGGCCTTATAGTAGCTTCCCGCCACGGCTTGGCTGGTTTCGAGCGTAGCATGGGCTGTGGCAGCGGCCGAAAAAGCAAGCACGGCGGCGCCCATCAGGGCGGCGAAAGTGGTTTTCATCGATAGAATCCTTTGGAGAAAACGGGAAAGAGCGTCCGGTTTCAGCCAAAGGCCGGGGGATCGCGCGGGCGATAGGGGGCGGGGGGCGGATCGGCCTCGTGCCAGGCGGCCCGCAGCAGCGGCCAAGGGGCCTGCGCCGCCACCGGCTTCGGCGGCGCCCACAAGACCGGCGCCTGCGCCAAGAGGGCGAGACGCAGCGGCGAGGGCAGACAGCAGAGGATACACTCTGCTGCTCCATGATGGGTGGGGCCGGTCGGCCCCTCGCCCGTCATCGCCGGGGTACAGAAGGCAACCTGCGCCCCAAGCAGCGCGGTTAATTCAGTTTGGGCCGCGTCGAATGCTCGCTGTGCAGGGGGTGCAACGCCAAAAGACGCGGCTAGGTTGCCGAGCAGGGCAAGGATCAGCAGCAGCGCGGCTAAAGCATGGGACGGGCGGGCGGTCATTAGTAGAGCGGGGCGCTATGCTCGACGGTCGCGGCGACGATGGTCAGATCGTCGTCGAGATGCCGGACTTGGTTTTCGGCGAGGCGGCGCAATAGCCCTTCCGGCAGATCGTCATCCTCCGCCAGGGCGGCATCGCGCCAGCGGTTGAACTCGGCTTCCGCCACGCGGGCGCCGTCGAAGCAGAAACATTCCGACAGCGCGTCGGAATAGACCAGCACGCGCGCCTTTTGGGGCAGCGGCATGGTGGCGTCGATATAAACCTCGTGCTCGGACACGCCCAGCGGCAAGCCCGTCCCCGAGAGCGGGATCGACACCCCCGTCTCGCGGTCATAGACCAAAGCCGCTTCCCACGCCGCCCCCGTGTAATGGATCAACCCGGCGTGCGGATCGACGACGCAATAGAAGGCCGCCGCGAACTGGCCGAATGGCAACAGGCGCGACAGGCGGCGGTTCAGCAGCGTCATGAAGTGGCCGGGATGCTGCGCATGGTCGCGCAGGTCAGACAGCAGCGCATGCAGGCGGAAGGCATTCACGGCCGCCACCACGCCGTGCCCGGTGAGGTCGCCGAGGAAAATCCCCAGTTTCCCGCTTGGCAGGCTGAACGCCGTCCACAGATCGCCGCCCACTTCGGTGGAAGGGGCAAGGCGGGCGCTGATCTTGATGTTCAGCGCTTCGTCGATCTCGTCGATTTCACGGGCGGAGGGTTGCAGGTCGAGCTGCATGCGCCGGGCGACTTCCAACTCGTCCGACACGCGGTCGCGGAACTGGGTCAGTTCCGACAGCAGGCGCCGATTTTCCATCTGCAAGTTGGCGACGTTGCGGATGTTCTTAACGAACAGCTTCAGCAGCATCTGCACCAGCGAGTCCGAGCCTTCGAGGCTTTGGGACAGGATCGCGGCGGGGAAGATACGGCACACCGTTGGCTCTTTCGCCCGCACGGTCGCCATGCGCGGCTTATTGTCGATCAGCGCCATTTCGCCGAACAGACCGCCGGTGCCAACCTCGCCCAGCTTCAACGTCCCGCCGGGGCCGGATTTGAAGACTTCAACGCTGCCGTCTTCGATAAAATAGAAGCAATCCCCTGGGTCGCCCTCGCGGACAATATCATCGCCCGGCGCAAAGCTAGCCCGCTGCACCAGAACATCTTCCACCCCCTCAGTCGAGGAGGTAGGCGAGAGATCAAGGGAGGACGGCGGATGTGTCATCAGGGTAGTAATCGCCAATTTACGCGGCACAATGGCATGAGACGGGGGCGCTTGGATAGGGTTTCAATACGCAAATGACGAAAGTTTCATCTGCCGCGCCGCTGGCGGGCCTTGCCAACCCGTCCCGCCGCCCCGTAAAGGAAAGCCGGAATGCCCCACCGCGCGGCAGGCATCTTGCCCGCCCCAGCGCCTGACCGAACCGGATATCATGGCCCTTTCCGTCGTCATCCTGACCTTCAATTCCGAAGCCAGCATCGCCGCGACCCTGGCGAGCGCGGCCCGCGTGTCCGACGATATCCACGTCGTCGATAGCGGATCGACGGACGGAACGCTCGATCTGATCCGGGCGGCGGGGGCGCATCTGGTTCATCATCCCTTCGAAAACTACGGCGCCCAACGCAATTGGGCCATCGAAACCCTACCCCTGGCCTACGGCTGGCAACTCCACCTCGATGCGGACGAGCGATTGTCCGACGGATTGGTTAATGCCATTTTGACGCTTAAGCAGCAAGGCTTTGCCGGACCGGTAACCGGATATTTTCTACCGCGCCTGACGATGTTCCTGGGCCGGGCGCTGCGCCGGGGCGGTTTATACCCAAATTGGCACATGCGCCTGTTCAAAACCGGGCATGGCCGTTGCGAAAGCCGCAAATACGACCAGCACTTCCTGTGCGACGGGCCGACCGCCCAGATTCACGAACCGATGATCGACGATCAGCGCATGACGCTGGCCGAATGGACGGCGCGGCACAATCGTTGGGCCGATGCCGAAGCGGATGAGATCGAAGAAGCGACCGCCGCCGAAGGCTTGGTTCAACCTGATTTGAGCGGAAATCCGGTCCAGCGCAAGCGTGCCCTGCGCGGCGGCTATTACAAAGCGCCGCTGTTCCTGCGGGCGCTGCTGCTGTTTCTGTATCGCTATATCATCCGGCTGGGGTTCCTCGACGGTAAAGAAGGGCTGATCTACTACGTCCTTCAGACCTTTTGGTTCCGCTTTCTGGTCGATGCGAAACTTTATGAACGCCGCCTGCAGCGGCGGGAGTCCCGTTCGTGAAAATCGCCTTCCACGACTATCCGGGCCATGCGTTTCCGGTGCAACTCGCGCGGGCGCTGGCCAAGCGCGGGCACGAGGTGTTGCACCTGACCTTCAGCGAGTTTCAAGCGCCGAAAGGCCCGCTGGCGCCGCGCCCGGACGATCCGCCGAGCCTGCACCTGCGCGCCCTGACCTTGGGCGAACCGTTCCAGAAGTATAATTTCGTCCGCCGGGCGTTGCAGGAACGCGCCTATGCCGACCTGCTGGTGCGCACCGTCGATGCCTTTGCGCCCGATGTGATCCTCGGCGGCAATGCCCCGCTTGATCCGCAAGCCAAACTGCTGCGTCTCGCCAAAAAGCGCCGCTGCGGCTTTCTGTTCTGGCATCAGGATGTGTACGGCGTTGCGATTGATAAAATTCTGCGCGCGAAACTGCCCGTCGTCGGCGGGTTGATCGGGGGCTGGTACAAGGCACTGGAAAAGCGCCTGTGGCGCGCGTCGGACCGCATTGTCGCGATCACCGAAGATTTCGTGCCGCTGCTGACCGCCGAAGGCATTGGCCGCGACCGAATTGCCGTGATCGAAAACTGGGGCGCGCGCGACGATCTACCGCCGCGCCCGCAGGATAACCCCTGGTCGCAGGCCCATGATCTCGTCGGCAAGACGGTCTTTATGTACTCGGGCACCCTGGGCCTAAAGCATAATCCGCAACTTCTCGCCGCCCTGGCCCGCGCCTTCCGCGACGATCCCGACGTGCGGGTGTTGGTGGTGACCGAGGGGATCGGCGCCGAGTGGCTCAAAGATGCCAAGACGCGGGAGGGGCTGGATAATCTTATCCTGCTGCCGTTCCAGCCGTTTAGCGAGGTTCCGAACGCTATCGGTAGCGGCGCGGTGCTAGTCGTCCTGCTAGAGCCGGATGCGGGCGTCTATTCCGTGCCGTCGAAGACCCTCGCCTATCTGTGCGCCAACCGGCCAATCCTCGGGGCCATTCCGCTCGACAATCTTGCCGCCAAGTTGATCGAGCGGGAAGCGGCGGGCCTCGTCGCCGCCCCGGCGGATGAGGCGGGGTTTATCGCCGCCGCCCGCCGCCTGCGCGCCGACCCGGCCCTGCGCGCGGCGATGGCGGCCAAGGGCCGCGCCTATGCCGACCGCGCGTTCGACATCGACCGCATCACCGATCAGTTCGACCGCCTGCTGACCGAAGCGCGCGACCGCGCCCGAGCCTAAGGAGCCTTCTATGTCGCAGCTCATCGACCTCGCCGCCCGCCTGGAAGCCCTGCGGTCCGCCCGCGTGACGGCGGTTGGTGACGTGATGATGGATCGTTTCGTTTACGGAATGGTCGAGCGGATCTCGCCGGAAGGACCGATCCCCGTTCTGCGCATTCAGCGGGAAACCACCGTGTTGGGCGGCGCGGGCAATGTGCTGCGCAATCTACTGGCCCTGGGGGCCGACTGCTGTTTTGTCTCGGTCGTCGGCGACGATGCCACCGGCCACGGCATCACCGGCCTGATCGCCGGGGAAGAGCGGGTCGAGCCGCATCTGCTGGTCGAAGCCGGGCGGCAAACGACTGTCAAAACGCGCTTCGTTGCGGGATCGCAACAATTGCTGCGCGCCGATCAGGAAGAAATCTCCCCGCTGCGTCCGGCCACCATCGCCGACCTGCTGCAACGGACCGAAGAAGCGCTGACCGACAGTGGCGCGCTGACCCTGTCCGACTATGGTAAGGGCGTTCTCTGCCCAGAAACCCTGCGCGCCCTGCTGACCCTGGCCCAGCGTAAGGGCGTCCCGGTCATCGTCGATCCCAAGGGCCGCGATTGGACGCGCTACAATGGCGCAACGCTGGTCACGCCGAACAAGGCCGAACTCGCGGAAGCAACCGGCCTTGCCACCAATTCCGAAGCCGCCATTCTGGCCGCCGCCCGCCATATCCTGGCAACGACGAGCATTGAGGCAATCCTGGTCACCCGCAGCCAGGAAGGCATGACCCTGGTAACGCGCGACGCCGCCCCCTTCCATGTTTCCGCCACGGCGCGGGAAGTTTTCGATGTATCCGGCGCGGGCGATACGGTGGTGGCCGGGCTGGCCGCCGCCCTCGCCGCCGGGTTTTCGCTGCAAGACGCCTGCCTGCTGGCCAATGCTGCGGCGGGCATCGTCGTCGGCAAGATCGGCACCGCCGTCTGCCGCCTCGAAGAACTTGCTAGCGCTTTGCAGGGCAGCGACCTTGCCCTGGGGGAACAGAAGATCGTCTCGCGCCGTCAGGCGCTGGACCTGATCGGCGCCTGGCGCCGCCAAGGGCTGAAGGTCGGCTTCACCAACGGCTGCTTCGACCTTATTCACCCCGGCCATGTCTCGCTGCTCGGCCAGTCGAAGGCGGCCTGCGACCGGTTGGTCGTCGGCCTCAATACCGACGCCTCGGTCAAGCGCCTCAAGGGCGATAGCCGCCCGATCCAGTCGGAAATGGCCCGCGCCATCGTTCTGGCCTCGATGGCGGCCGTCGATGCCGTGGTGCTGTTCGGCGAGGATACGCCCTATGATCTGATCGCGGCGCTGGAACCCGATGTGCTGGTGAAGGGCGCCGATTATACGGTTGAAACCGTTGTCGGGTCCGATCTGGTGCTGAAGCGCGGGGGTAAGGTAGTGCTGGCCAACCTCGAAGCCGGGTTTTCCACCACCAATACCGTCAAAAAGATCACGGCGCAGGCTTGATCCGGTAATGGTACGGGTAGGCCTCGGCGAACCTTAGGGCGGCGTAGAGCGCCCGCGCCGGGGTATTCGCCGCCACCACCTGTAAATAGGCTTCACGCGCCCCCTGCGCCGCCCCCCAGGCCAGCAGCGCTTCGGTAATGCGCAACCCGTATCCCCGGCGGCGGGCGGCGGGGGCGACGACGACATCGAAAATGCCAACCGCCCCACGCTCAACGACGCCCAAGGCATAGGCGAGCGGCGCCCCGGCCTGCGTCAGCGTCGCAAACCCCGTCTGCGGCACGATCCCGGCCAGAATGCGGTCGTGCAGCGCCCGGCGGGCGGGCGGCACCCCATTGGCCGCCGCAAACCCCTCCGCCCACGTCGGGGTTAAGACATGATCGATCTGAACATCGGGCGGTAGCGGGGCGGCGGCAGTAGGGCGGTGCAAGACCAGCGTTGGGTCGAGCGCGGCATAGCCAATCGCTTCCAGAAACTCATCGGTCCCGGCGGGCGCCAGCGGCGACAGACGAAAGATCGACGGCTGCCCCAGGCGGGCATAAGCCGCCTCCACGGGCGCAACAACCGTCTCCACCGGCGCCGCCCCCGCCAGGGCATTGGCGGAATTGGCGCGCTTGGTATAGCCGCCGGCGGCCCGCACGGCCCAACCGCTGCAGATCAGCGTCTGCGGCGCGGGCCAGGCGTTCAACGCCCGCTCCTCCAGCCCCTGAACCGCCGAACCGATCACGCACAGGCCTGAAGCTGGCTAAAGCGCCGGTCGCAGATGAAGCTGATGAACTCGGTCAGCAGCCGCCCCGCCGCTTCGGTATCGAGCGCGGTAGCGGCGAGGCTTTCCACCTGGGTCTCCGTCGCTTCCAGCCGCTGCACGCTCAGCGTCCCCGCACGGTCACAGCCGATGCGCAGCTTCTGCGGCACCGGTTGACCGTCGATAAACAGCACGAAAATCACCGACCCGACGAAAGGTTCCGGCCCGCGCTGGGGAATTTCGCGCAGTTGGATCTGCGCCTCTTCCAACGCTTCGTTGATATCGTGCAAAGCGTGCTGAAGGCGCGGCAGAAGCTGCGTGCGCCATAAGTTGCGCTGCCGCAGCAGTTCAGCGGCGGCGCGCTGGGCCGACGCCCGCGCCGCCTCGTCGCGCGCCGAGATGATGCCGTCCAACGTCTTCTTTTGGGCGATGATGGCGGCCAAAGCGCTATGGTATCCGTGCGTCATTGGGCGATCCCTCCCTGAAGCGGCTCTGCCGCTTTCTGCGACCGAACCAGTATTGCGGCCTTTTGCGGCAAGATTCCGACCGCCCTGCAGGCCCACCCCGTCATGACCGCCATGGACACCCGTTGTGCGGCGCGGTAAGCATGAGGCCGGACGTGCCGCCCGCATGCGGCAGAACCGGGATACCTTGGCAGACGGGCTTTCGCCCCCCATCTCTTGCCACACCGCATCCCGCAACGGACAGAAGAGCCGAAGGTGACACGATGAAAGGCTGGAGCCTGGACGATATTCCCTGGGACCGCTTCCAGGCGAACCTGGTCGATCCCGAGACCGTCAAAGTCGTGAAGGCGGCGGCCTTGGTCGAACATAATGGTTATGAATACGCCGTTTACCTTAAGAATGTCTTTCGCGACGATCCGGCGTTTTGCGCCGCGACCGACGCTTGGGCCGAAGAAGAGGTTCGGCACGGTCAAGCGCTGCGCCGTTGGGCCGAATTGGCCGATCCCAGCTTCGATTTCGACCGTGCGTTCCATGCCTTCACCACTGGCTATCGCCTGCCCCTTGATGCGCAGGAGTCGGTGCGCGGCAGCCGCGCGGGGGAATTGATCGCCCGCTGCATCGTCGAAACCGGCACAAGCTCCTGGTACACCGCCATTAAGGACGGAACGCGGGAGCCTGTCCTGCAACAAATTTGCGCCGCCATCGCCGCCGATGAATTGCGCCATTACAAGCTGTTCTACAGCACCCTTAAGACATACCTTGAAAAAGAAGGCCTGGGCCGTTGGCAGCGGCTGCGCGTCGCCGCCACCCGTCTTACGGAAACCGAAGACGATGAATTAGCCTATGCCTATTATGCGGCGAATGGGCAGAACGCCCCCTACGACCGCCGCACCTTCAACCGCGCCTATGCCCGCCGGGCCTATGCCTTCTACCGCCCGCACCATGTGGATCGCGGCATGGCGATGATCTTCAAAGCCATCGGCCTGCCCGCACGCGGCGTGCTGCATCAAATGGCAACGAAGGCCGCCTGGACCTATATGCGCAAGCGCACGGCGGCCTTGGATAAGGACGCGGCGTAAGCCTCTTCCAAAGAGTTCCCTGGGAGCGGTGGCACCCCCAGGGAAACCGAGGTCTTAAGGTTTTACCGCGCCCTTCGCTGCCGTATCGATTACCTCGGCCACCGCTTTCGGCTGCGATAGAAACACCACATGGCTGCCCTTAATCTCGGTCGTTCGGGCGCCGATCTTGGTGGCCATCTTCCGCAGCAAGTCCGGCGCAATCGCGCCGTCTTCGGTGGCAACAATTGCCCAGCTCGGCTTCGTCTGCCACGCCGCGACCGTTAGCTTAGCTTGCAGCGCCTTGAGGGCGATAGGCACCTGCGACGCTTGCAGGAACGCCGCATCATCCGCGCTGATATCGGCGGCGAACCCGGCACGGAAGGTTTCAGCCTTGAGGAAGGCAAAGCCATCCGGCTGTTCGTCGGGGTTGAAGTTCGGCGGCGGCGGAATGTCGGCATATTGATCGAGCACCGACTGGCCGACGTTCGGCGCGAAGGCGGCAACATAGACCAGCCCGGCAACCTTCGGATTAGCCCCCGCTTGGCTTATCACGGCCCCGCCATAGGAGTGGCCCACCAGAAGAACCGGCCCATCCTGGCGCGCGATAACGCGCTGGGTTGCGGCCACATCATCCTCGAAGGAGGTCAGCGGGTTTTGCACAATGCTGACCTTATAGCCGCGCGCCGAAAGCTGATCGTAAACCCCGCGCCACCCGGCCCCGTCGGCGAAGGCGCCGTGAACCAGCACGATGTTACGCACGGCGGGTGCTTGTTGGGCATGAACGGGGGCGGTAGCGGCGAGCGCTACGGCGGCAGACGCCAACAGCAGGGCTTTGGTCATGATCGGCTCCTTTCAGGTTTGCGCGATTATTTATCGTGCGATCAATATCTTCCTTCACTCGACATTTGTCAATCACACGATTTAATCGTTTACGATCTATATACATGCAAAAAAACCGCAGAAGGATCGGCTTCTGCGGTTTGCTGAATACGGCGCTTGAAACGGCGAGGGCTTAGGCCCCGGCAGGCTCCATCTGCCGCCGCCGCTCGACCGGCGCTTCCGGCAGCAGGCTGCGGGCGTGGCCGACGCAACGGCCGCATTTAACCTGGCAGCCGTGGGCTTTATAGAGGGCCGCGAGCGTTGCGGCGCCGCTTTCGCGGGCGCGGATCATATCCCGTTCGCTCAAGGCATTGCAGACGCAAACGATCATGCGGCCCCCGTGGCGGCTTAGCTCTTGAGCGGTTCGACCTGCTTTTGCAGATAATTCTGCAAGCCGATCTGCTCGATAAGCGACAGTTGGGTTTCGAGGAAGTCGATATGCTCTTCGGTATCGACCAGGATTTTCGTCAGCAGGTCGCGGCTGGCGTAATCCTTAATGTCTTCCATATAGGCGATGGCTTCGATCAGATCGGCGCGGGCCTGGGTTTCGATCCGCAGATCGCCCGACAGGGCTTCCGGCACATCTTCCCCGATCAACAGCTTGCCGAGATCCTGCAGGTTCGGCAGGCCTTCCAGAAACAGAATGCGCTCGATCAGCCAGTCGGCGTGGCGCATCTCGTCGATGGATTCGTGATAGGTCTTATCGCCGAGCCGCTGAAACCCCCAATTCTTATGCATGCGCGCATGCAGGAAGTACTGGTTGATCGCCGTCAGCTCGTTGAACAGGATCTTATTGAGGTATTGGATCGCTTGCCGGTCGCCCTGCATTACTGCCTCCGCTGGCGTGGGAAGGGCACCGCCGAGGCGATGCCCAAAGTCCCCTAGCTTAGCGCCAACCGGCGCGGTCGGCGATCTTCAAAGCGTCCGGCGTCGCTTCGCCGATCTTGGCGAGGTTCAGGGTATCGGCCTTGAACTTGCCGAAGCTGGCGAGGATCGGGTCGGCGTCCACATCGGCACGCACCGGAAACTCCATCGTCCCGGCGGACATCACCTTTTGGGCATCCTTGCTGATTAGGAATTCCAAGAACTTCGTTGCATCGGCCTTGTTCGGCGCGTGCTTGGTCAGCCCAACGCCGGAGATATTGATGTGGGCGCCGCGACCGTCCTGGTTCGGAAAGACGATGCCGATCTTCTCGACAATCTTCTTATCGGCGTCCGACCCACCCTTGAGGCGGGCGTAGTAATAATGATTGGTCAGGGCGATATCGGCTTCCCCGGCGGCAATCGCCTTCAACTGATCGGTATCGCCGCCCTGCGGGGCGCGGGCGAGATTGGCGACGAGGCCCTTGGCCCAATCCTGCGCTTTATCGGCGCCGTCATTGGCGATGATCGACGCGATCAGCGACAGGTTATAGGTATGGTTCGAGGAGCGGGTCAGCACCTTGCCCTTAAACTTCGGGTCCGCCAGTGTTTCGTAAGTGGCGATATCGGCGGGCTTCACCTTATCGGTGTTATAGGCAATAACGCGCGAGCGCAGGGCAATGGCGAACCAATTGCCATCGGGATCGCGTAGATTGGCCGGAACCACCTCGTCCACCGTGGCGGACTTCAGCGGCTGCAACAGCTTGGCGTTCTTCAGAATGTAGAGGTTCGCCGCGTCGACGGTGATGATCACATCGGCGGGGGAATTGGCACCCTCGCGCTGCAAGCGCTGGACGAGGCCATTGATATCACCCTGGACGACATTCACCTTAATGCCCGTTTCGGCGGTGAACTTATCGTACATGGCCTGATCGGTCGGATAATGGCGCGACGAATAGACGTTCACTTCCGCCGCCGACGCCAGCGCCGTTCCGGCCAGCCACAGGGCGGTCGCGGTCAGAGCAACGATATTCGCACGCTTAATCATCTTCGCCATCTTGGTCCTCGCTTGCCGGTGAAACGGCCCCTCGCTGCGTACTGCGACGCATTCTTAACAGGCGGGAGTTTGCAGATATTGCGAGCGATTTGCAATAGCGTTTACGCGGCGCTGACATGCAAAAAGCCGCCCCCGGGCTTCCGGGGGCGGCTCTTGAAAACACGCGCGCTAAATCAGGCGTTCTTCTTCGTGAACAGCCCCAGCAGGCGCGGCAGCTCGCCAACGATCCCGCGGCGGAACAGCATGACGCAGACGACGAAAATACCGCCGGTGATGATCGTCACCCACGCGCCCGTTTCGGCCAGATAATCTTGGATCAGCACGATGATCCCGGCGCCGACAATGGGGCCGAACAGCGTGCCGATGCCGCCGAGCAGGGTCATCAGCACCACTTCACCCGACATGGTCCAATGCACGTCCGACAGGCTGGCGAGTTGCAGGGTGATCGCCTTCAGCGACCCGGCCAACCCGGCGAGCGACGCCGAGAGCACGAAGGCCAGCAGCTTATACCGGTCTACCGAATAGCCGAGGGACCGGGCGCGCGGTTCGTTCTCGCGGATCGCCTTCAGCACTTGGCCGAACGGCGAATGCACAGTGCGGTAGATCAGCAGCAGCCCCGCCAGCACGACGATCAGCACAAAGTAATACATGGTCGTGGTTGGCGCGAGGTCGATCAGCCCGAACAATTTCCCGCGCGGCACAGCCTGGATACCGTCTTCCCCGTGGGTGAAGGGCACTTGCAGGGCCGCGAAGAACACCATTTGGGCCATCGCCAAGGTGATCATGGCGAAATAGATGCCCTGGCGGCGAATAGCGATCGCGCCGGAGATAGCCCCCATCGCCCCCGCCGTCAGCATCCCAAGCAGCAGCGCCAATTCGGGCGTCAGCCCCCAAACCTTGGCGGCATGGGCCGTTACATAGGCCGCCCCGCCGAAGTAGGCGGCATGACCGAAGCTGAGCAGCCCGGCAAAGCCAAGCAGCAGGTTAAACGCGCAGGCAAACAGCGCAAAACACAGGATCTTCATCACCGTGATCTCGTAAAGACCGGTGAAGGGCACCGCCGCGAACAGCAGCGTGAAGATCAGGAAGGACCGAAGAGCGGCAGGCGACATCGAACCCTCCCCTTACGCGGTTTTGCCGAACAGGCCCGCTGGCTTGACCAGCAGCACCAGGATCATCAGCACGAAAATCACCGTGCTCGATGCCTCGGGATAGAAAACTTTGGTCAAACCTTCGACGATCCCAAGGGCAACGCCGGTTAGGATTGATCCTAGGATCGACCCCATGCCGCCGATCACGACGACCGCGAAGACGACGATGATCAGGTTCGACCCCATCAGCGCCCCGACCTGATAGATCGGCGCCGCCAGCACCCCGGCGAAGGCGGCAAGCGCCACGCCGAAACCATAGGTCAGGGTGATCATCACCGGCACGTTGATGCCGAACGCCTGGACGATTTCTGGGCGCTCGGTCGCGGCCCGCAGGGTCGCCCCCAGGCGGGTCTTTTCCAGCATCAACCAGACGCCAAGGCAGACGCCTAAGGCGGCAACCACCACCCAGGCGCGGTAGTTCGGCAGGAACATGAAGCCGAGGTTCTGACCGCCGCGCAGCGCGTCCGGGATCGCATAGGGCTGGCCCGACACGCCGAAGACCTGCTTGAACGCCCCTTCCGCCAGCAGCGTCAACCCGAAGGTCAGCAACAGGCCATACAGATGGTCGAGCTTATACAGATGCCGCAGCAGCAGCCGTTCGATGACAATGCCAATCGCCCCGACGATGATCGGCGAGAGCAGAAGGGCGGGCCAATAGCCGATTCCCGCATAGTTCAACAGCATCCACGCCACAAAGGCGCCCATCATATAGAGCGCGCCGTGGGCAAAATTGATGACGTTGAGAATACCAAAAATGATCGCCAGCCCCAGCGAGAGCAGCGCATAGAAACAGCCGTTGATCAAACCGATCAGCAATTGCCCATAGAGGGCCGCCGCCGGTACGCCGAAAATTTCAGTCATAACGGGAATCCGGGTCAGGGCCGGGCCCCTGCGCCGCAACGGGCGCAGAGGCCGACAGTGATGGAAACCTGGGTGCTTACTTCACCAGGGGGCAGCCGCCGTCTTTTTCGGGACGGAAGGCTTCATCGCCCGGGATGGTCGCCAGGATCTTATAATAATCCCACGGGCCTTTCGATTCGGCCGGGGTTTTCACCTGGGCAAGATACATATCGTGGACCATGCGCCCATCGGTGCGGATCTTGCCGTTCTTGGCGAACATATCGTTCACCGGCAGTTCGCGCATCTTCATGGCAACCTTCGTGCCATCGTCGGTCCCGGCCGCCTGAACCGCCTTCAGGTAATGCAGCGCCGAGGAGTAAACCCCCGCCTGCACCATCGTCGGCATGCGCTTGACCTTATCGAAGAAGCGCTTGCCGAACGCACGGGTTTCGTCGTTCAGATCCCAGTAGAAGCCGGTCGTTAGGGTCAGGCCCTGGGCGGTCTGAAGACCAAGCGAATGCACGTCGGTCAAGAAAATCAGCATCCCGCCCAAGCGCTGACCGCCCTGGGTGATGCCGAATTCCGCCGCCTGTTTGATCGTCTGCACGGTATCAAGACCGGCGTTCGCAAGACCGATGACCTTCGCCTTGCTGGCCTGCGCTTGCAGCAGGAAGGACGAGAAATCGGCATTGGACAGCGGATGGCGGACGCTGCCCAACACCTTCCCGCCATTCGCGGTCACGGCGGCCGCGGTATCGCGTTCCAGGGCATGGCCGAAAGCGTAATCAGCGGTCAGGAAGAACCAAGTATCGCCGCCCTGCTTCACGGTCGCGGTACCGGTGCCCTTGGCGAGCGCGTAGGTGTCGTAGGTATAATGCACACCGGTGACTGCGCAGGCCTTACCCGATAGATCGGAGCTGGCGGCGCCATTGTGCAGAATGACCTTATTCTTTTCCTTACCGATTTCCTGCACGGCCAGCGACACGGCGGAATTCAGCAGATCGGTGATCACATCGACCTTATCGGCATCGATCCACTTGCGGGCGATCGAGGCGGCGATATCGGCCTTGTTCTGATGATCGGCAAAAGCCGTTTCGATGGGTTTGCCCAATACCGTGCCGCCGAAGTCGGCAATCGCCATCTTCACGGCTTCAAGGCTGCCCGAGCCGCCCACATCGGCATAAACGCCCGACCCGTCGGTCAGCACGCCAATCTTCACCACATCATCGGTCAGTTGCGCCTGCGCGCTGCCAGCGGCCAGCAGAGCTGCCCCGGCAAGCAAGGCCGTACGCAACGAAACCTTGGTCTGCTTCGTCATCGGATTATCCTCCCCAAAATGTCCGATCCAGTCGGTTAAACCCCGAGGTACCGTTTCAGATCCTCGGTTTTGCTCTCGAGTTCATCGGCCAAGATGGCATCGACAACCCGCCCGTTTTCCACGACGTAGTGACGATCGGCGACCGTCGCGGCGAAGCGGAAATTCTGTTCGACCAGCAGCACGGTAAAACCGCGCGCTTTGATTTCCCGAATGGTCTCCCCAATCCGGTCGATGATGACCGGGGCCAGCCCCTCCGTCGGCTCGTCCAGCATCAACAAGGTCGCGCCGGTGCGCAGAATCCGGCCGATGGCCAGCATCTGCTGCTCGCCGCCCGACAGTTTTGTGCCCTGGCTGCGTTTGCGTTCCTTGAGGTTCGGGAACATCGCGTAAATTTCATCGACCGTCATGCCGCCCGGCTTCACCACCGGCGGCAGCATCAGGTTTTCCTCCACCGAGAGGGCGGAGAAAATCGCCCGCTCTTCCGGGCAGAAGGCGATGCCGCGCTTGGCAATCGTATGGGGGGCGTGGGTGATCAGGTTTTCGCCGTCGAAGGTCACGGTTCCCGTGCGCTTGCCGACAAGGCCCATGATCGATTTCAGCGTCGTCGTTTTGCCCGCGCCATTGCGACCCAGCAGGGTGACGACTTCGCCCGGGCGAACGTTGAACTCCATCCCATGCAGAATATGGCTTTCACCGTAATGGGCATGAAGGTCGCGGACCTCCAGCAGCGGGGCCGGGGCGGCGGAATTAGTGGTGGCCATGGCCGGACCCCATATAAGCGCTGATAACCTGCGGGTTCTGCGATACTTCGGCGTAGGTGCCTTCGGCAATGATCTCGCCCCGTTGCAGGACAGAGATTTTATCCGACAGGTCGGCAACGACCGACAGGTTATGCTCCACCATCAACACGGTGCGGCCCTGCGCCGATTTCTTGATCAGCGCGGCGATGCGACCGATGTCTTCGCGCCCCAGGCCCGCCATCGGCTCATCGAGCAGCATCACCGTCGGCTCCAGCGCCAGGGTGGTGGCGATTTCCAGCGCGCGCTTGCGCCCATAGGCAAGCTCGACCGCCGTATGGTTGCGAAACTCGGCAAGGCCGACCGCGTTCAGCAGTTCATCGGCCCGGTCATTGTACTGATCCAGCACTTTTTCCGACCGCCAGAAATCGAAACAGCCGCCGCGCTTGCGCTGTAGGGCGACACGCACGTTTTCACGCACGCTGAGATGCGGGAAAACCGCCGAAATCTGGAAGGACCGCACCAGTCCTTTTTGGGCGATGGCCGCCGCTTCGACCGAGGTAATATCCTCGCCGCGGTACAATATTTGCCCGCTGGTCGGAATGAGAAACTTGGTCAGCAGATTGAAAACCGTCGATTTTCCGGCGCCATTCGGGCCGATCAGCGCGTGAATCGTGCCTTCCTTGACCGATAGATCGACTGATTTAACGGCTGTGAAGCCCGAAAACTGCTTCGTCAGCCCCCGCGCTTCCAGAATAGCGGTGCTCGCCACGTCTAGGTACCTCCCCCATGCGAAGCTTTTTTCGCTTCTTTCGCCCGAGTTTCGTCTCGGTGTAGTCGGTAGGATGCTGGAACATGAGTGATCCGTCAACTCTGCCGACCAAATTTTAACGATCTGGTCTTGTCGGGGCGCTCGCCCCGGCTCATCCTGCCCAAAGAATGACCGGAAACACCCCCCTTGCCCCGTCTGCCCCCGGCTATAACCGCTTTGCGGCGGCAATGATCGCCGTGGGCATCGCAACCTTCGCCCACCTTTATTGCGTACAACCGCTGCTGCCGCTATTGGCCGAAAGTTTCAGCCTGTCCCCGTCCAGCAGTTCGCTATCGCTGTCGGTGACCACGCTGATTCTGGCGGTTGCCCTGCCGCTGGTCGGGCCGCTGACCGAGCGCACGAACCGCCGCCGCGTGCTGCAAATCGCGCTGGCCGGGGCGACGTTGGCGACGCTGGCAAGCCTGCTCAGCCCGTCCTGGCCGCTGCTGCTGATCGCCCGCGCCGCCCTCGGGATTGCCTTAGCCGCCCTACCCGCCAATGCGATGGCGTTGATTGCCGAAGAAGTGGACTCGCGCGCCTTGGGGCGGTTAATGGGGCTCTATCTGGCCGGAACCGTCTTTGGCGGCATGAGCGGGCGGGTACTGGCGGGGTTTCTCGCCGATTGGCTGGGTTGGCGCGGCGCTTTAGCCGGGATCGACCTGGTCGGCCTGGTCTGCTTGCTGGTCTTCTGGCGCTGCTGCCCAACCCCGCAGGGCTTTACCCCGCGCCGCATCGCTTTACGGCCTTACCTGAGCGCCCTGCTGCACCATGCCCGCGACCCGGGCTTACGCAATTTCGCGCTGATGGGCGGGCTGTTGATGGGCCAATTCGTCGCGACCTACAACTACCTAGGCTTCCGCCTGCTGGCGCCGCCGTTCAACCTCGATCACAAAACCGTGGGCCTGCTGTTCCTAACCTATGTGGCGGGCATGGTCGGCACAACGGTCGGCGGACGCTGGCTCGACCGCTGGGGGGCGGGAAGGGCACTGCCGCTCGCCCTCGCGCTGACCGCCGCCGGGCAGGCTGCCCTGCTGATCGACCATTTGGTCCCGATTGCCGGGGGCGTTGCCTTAATGACCTTCGGCTTTTTCGCCGCCCATGCGTGCCTCTCCACCCTGGTCGGGCGTCGCGGCGGCGAGTCGAAAAGTCGCACGGTCGCCCTCTATCTTATCGCCTATTACATTGGCTCCAGCGCGCTAGGGGCGGGCCTCGGGTATGCCTGGAGCGGCTTTGGTTGGTCGGGCGTCGCGGCGGCGGCCCTAACCGCTATTGCGGTTTCGGCGCTGCTGCTGCGTCCGGCCCTTCGGCCAGCGCCAGCCAAATCGGATTCTTGAGTTTCGCGACGAAAGCCGCGTGCCGGGCCAATTCCTCGGCGCTTGCGGCATGGGGCCGGGGCGGGCGCGGCGGGCGGTTCGGCGCGGTCAGCGGCGCGGCCGGGCGGCCCGACGCCTCCTCCGCCTCCATCCCCGCGAGATTAAGGCCGCGCTGCTTGCCGCCCAGCAGCTCGACATAAACCTCCGCCAGCAGTTCGGTATCGAGCAAGGCGCCGTGCTTGACGCGGTGGCTATTGTCGATCTCGAAACGACGGCACAGCGCATCGAGGCTGGCGGGGGAACCGGGGAATTTGCGCCGGGCGAGGGTGAGCGTGCAGAAGGCCCGGTCTTCGGCGATCCGCGGCTTGCCGCAGCGCTTCAACTCCGCATTCAAGAAGCGCATATCGAATTCGGCATTGTGGATCACGAGGCGGCTATCGCTGCCGATAAAGTCGAGAAACTGATCGACGATCTTGGCGAAGGGCGGGTGCTGGGCCAGAAACTCGGTCGATAGCCCGTGGACGCGGAAAGCATCCTCCGGCACGTCGCGCTCGGGATTGATATAGAGGTGGAGGGGCGGGCGGCTGGTCGGGCTGCCGTCCATCAACTCGATGCAAGCGATTTCGACGATGCGGTGGCCCGATGCCGGATCAAAGCCGGTGGTTTCGGTATCGAGACAAATTTCGCGCATAGGCCCTACGTCCGGCGGGAGGGGAACGAAGCAGTGGGCCGACCGGCGGCGGCGCCCGGCGCAGGGCGCGCAAAACCTGCATCACCTCGCGCCGCGTTACCGCCCGGCCTAGCCCCGTGGGAATGATATAATCGGCCTGCCGCCGTTTGGCGAGGTCCGGCCATTGCTGCACCCGGATCGCCTGAAGCCGCGCTGGGGTCATCCCCGGTCGCCGCAACACCCGCGCCGCCTGAACCTGGGTTGGGGCCGTGACGACCATCACCCGGTCGCATTGCTTATCAATCCCGGTTTCGAACAGCAGCGGAATATCGAGAACGACCAGCCAGTGGCGAGCGTTTCGCTTTAGAAACAAACTCCGCGCGGCGCTGACGCGCGGGTGCAGAATCGCCTCCAACCGCCGCAGCGCCGGGGGATTGTTGAACACCGCCGCCCCTAGCTTGGGCCGCAGCACGCGCCCGTCTTCCACCGTGCCAGGAAAGGCTTCGGCAATCGCCCGGATCGCCGCCTTATCCTCCCGCAACAGCCGATGCACCTCCGCATCCGCATCCTGCACCGGTAAGCCAAACTGCCGAAAAATCGCCGCCGTCGCCGACTTACCCATCCCGATGGAGCCGGTGAGGCCGAGGATCAGCGGGCGGGCGCGGCGCGGCATCGGTTAGGCCAGCACCGCCGCGCGCAGGGCGTCGTCAATCTCCGGCGTCACGCCGAAGAAGCGTTCGAAGGCGGGTTTTGCTTGATACAGCAGCATCCCCAGACCATCGACCGTCCGCAGCCCGCGCGCTTTCGCCTGCCGCAGCAGGCTGGTTTCGAGCGGACTATAGACGAGATCATAGACGATGGCCCCCGCCGCCAGCCCATCGAGCGTGATCGTATGATCGGGCTGGCCGGTCATGCCGAGGCTGGTGGCATTGACGAGAAGCGACGCCCCCGCCACAGCCTCCGCCGCCCCGGCTTCGTCCACGGCGTGCAGGGTTAGCCCCGGACGGGCGAAATGCTGGATCAGCGCCTCTGCCCGGGCTTTGGAGCGGTTAACGACGCGGATTTCCCGCGCCCCCGCCTCCACCAGCCCATAGAGCACCGCACGCGACGCCCCCCCGGCCCCCAGTACCACGGCAGGCCCCGCATCGGCGCGGAACCCCGGCACGGAGACGCGCAGATATTCCATGAAACCATAGACATCGGTATTGGTGCCGAAGATGCGCCCGTCGCGGAATGTCACCGTATTGACCGCCCCAACCGCCTGGGCCGCCGCGTCGATCTCATCCACCAGCGGCAACACGATTTCCTTATGCGGAATGGTTAGATTGCAGCCGGTGAAGCCCATTTTCGGCAGGCGCGGCAGGCAATCGGCCAAATCGTCGGGCCGGATCGGCAGGGCGATATAGGTTCCGGAAATCCCATACTGCTTCAACCAATGGCCGTGCAACTTGGGCGAACGGGAATGATGGATCGGCCAGCCAATAACGGCGGCGAGCTTAAGATCGCTCACTTAAACCAGCCCTAGCTTGTGATGACGCAGAAAATCCAACAGCGGCAGCAACGGCAGCCCGAGGATGGTGAAGAAATCGCCGTCGATGCGCTCGAACAGGTTCACGCCATAGCCTTCGAGATGATAGGCGCCAACACTGCTGAGAATGCCCGGCCCGGTCTGGTGCAGATAAGCGTCGATCTGCGCGTCGGTCAGCCGCCGCATGGTCAGGGTCGCCACCGCCCGGTGCGTCCAGATCGACGCGCCATCGCGGTGAATGGCAACCGCCGTAATCAGTTTATGGGATTTGCCCGCCAGCGCCTGCAACTGCCCAATCGCCGCCGCCATGGTCGCAGGCTTATCGAACCAGGTGCCACCGCACTCCAGCATCTGATCGGCGCCTAATACCATCGCACCGGGCAAGCGGCGGGAGACGCGTTCGGCCTTGAGATGCGCGAGTTCCTGGGCAACATCCGCCGCGCTGGCGCCATCGGCGCGCAGGGATTCCTTGACCATCGCTTCGTCGATAGCGGCGGGCACCGCTTCCACCGTCAGCCCGGCGTTATGCAGCAGGGCGAGGCGGGTGGCGCTGCCCGAGGCGAGAATCAGCGGCGGGCTCATGCCGAATGTCCTGACCGGATATGGGTATGGGGGTGGATTTCGCCGGGATGCTCCCGCTCCTGCAAAAGCTGGATCACAGCGGCGGCGGTTTCTTCGATGGACCGGCGGGTCATGTCGATGATCGGCCAGCCCTTTTCTTCGAACAGACGGCGGGCCGCCGTCACTTCGGCGCGCACACGATCGATGTCGGTGTAACTGGTGCTATCGTCCTGTGAGAGTTGCTTCAGCCGATTGCGGCGGATCTGCACCAGCCGGTTGGGATCGTTGGTCAAAGCAACGATCAGCGGCTTCTTGCAGGTCAGCAGTTCATCCGGCAACGGCACGCCGGGAACGATGGGCACATTGGCGGCCTTGTAGCCGCGATTGGCGAGATACATGCAGGTCGGGGATTTCGATGTTCGCGACACGCCGACCAGCACGACGTCGGCTTCCTCGAGGTTCCAATAGGCTTGGCCGTCGTCGTGATTCTGGGTGTAGGTCATCGCGTCGATACGGCGGAAATAGTCATTATCCAGCGTATGCTGCTTGCCCGGCTGCTTACTGCCCGAGAGGCCGAGGTACGACCCCAGCGCGCCGATCACCGGATCGAGGATCGGGATCAGCGGCACTTGCAGCGTGCGGCACTCGTCCTGCAACTGTTTGCGCAGCTTATCGTCCACCATCGTAAACAGCACCGGGCCGGGTTTTGCGGCAATCCCCGCCAGCACTTTGCTCATATGATTGCCCGAACGGACCAGCGACCAGATATGCATATCCGGCTCCACCCCCTCGAACTGCACAATGCAGGCGCGGGCGACGGCATGCACCGTGTCGCCCGTTGAATCGGACACCAGATGGAGCGAAACGGTGCGGGGGGCGGGCGAGACCATCGGCGGCGGGTTCCTTTTAAGGCTGCCCTTCGGGTCTAACCCGTTTGGCGGGGCGGCTCAAGCTTTGGCGCGTCGGGGGGCGCGCAGGTTTCGGCTTGACCCGGCCCCAAGGGCCGCCCCCCATAACCACCGGGTTGTCCCCTTGCGAGGTTTTCCGATGGCGCCGACCGCCCCCGCCCTAAGCCCTGCCGAAGCCGCCACCCGGCTGGGCATTTCGATCAAAGCGCTGCGGGTTTACGAACAGCGCGGCTGGCTTAGCCCACAGCGCAGTGCCGCCGGGTGGCGCGTCTATGGCCCCGCCACCCTGGCCCGCGCCGCCGAAATCGTGACCTTGCGCCGCCTCGGTCTCAGTCTAGCACAGATTGGCCGCGTGCTGACGGGGGCGGGCGGGGATCTCGATGTCCTCCTGGCGGCCCACCACGCCAGCCTTACCGCCCAAGCACGCAGCCTTGCCGACACGCTTGCCCGCATTCAGACCCTGCGGGCCGACCTCGCCCAGGGCCGAATACCCACCCAGGCCGACCTTGCCCGGCTGGCCCCACCCGCCCAAGCGGTGACGGCGGCCTTCGATCTGCCGTGGCCGTGGGGCGGCGAGCGTTTCGAGGTACGCGGGTTGCCTGCGCTGACCTATCTCACCGGTCCCCTCGGTAGCGGTAAAACCCGGCTGGCGCACTGTTTGGCCGAGGCTCTTCCCGACGCGCGCTTTCTGGGATTGGAGCGCCCTATCGGCCCTGCGGCAGCATTGATGACGGCTGATCCAGCCCTTGCGGCCCGCGTCCACCGAGCGCTCGACTGGCTGACGGGGGACGGCGCCAACTTGTCCGATGCTTTGATTGCCCTGGTGACCGGGCTGGAAGCCGGAAGCCCGGCACCGTTGGTGGTCGATCTAGTCGAAGAGGGTCTGGAGGCCGCGACCCAGGACGCCTTGGGCGCTTTCCTACGCCGTCGCCCCCCCGGCAGCCGCCCGTTGATCGTCATGACCCGATCCAGCGCAATTCTCGATCTGTCGGACCCCGGGGCGGACAGCGCTATTCTCTTCTGCCCGGCCAATCACAGCCCGCCCTTCTATGTCGCGCCCCATCCCGGCGCACTGGGCTACGAAGCCCTCGCCACCTGCCTCGCCCCGCCAGACGTGCGGGCGCGGGTCGGACGGTTGCGCGTTAAGCGGGTTTCCTAGACGCCCAGCCCGCCGCTTCCAGCCGGGCAGTCGCAGGTTCGATGGCCCCCTCCAGCGCCGCCATGAAGGCAGCGCGCGGTTCGGCGGGCACGGTCAGCGGCGGCAAAATCTCAATGACCACCGTGCCGGGGTATTTGCGGAAGGCATTCCGCCCCCAAAAAACACCAGAATTCAGGGCCGCCGGCACTACCGGCACCCCCGACAGGCGCGCAAGATGCTGCACACCGCCGCGATAGGGGCGGTGGGTGCCCGGATCGGTGCGGGTGCCCTGCGGAAAGATGACAATCGGCCGCCCCGCCGCCAGCACCGGCAGCGCCGCTTTACCGACGCTATGGATGGCCTTCTGCCCGGCGCCGCGCTTCACGGCGATCTGCCCGAAGCGCCACAGGTAGTAACCGAACAGCGGCAAAAACAGCAGTTCGCGCTTCAGAATATAGGCCGGACGGCGGGCAATGGTCAGAAACGCCAGGGTTTCTAAGGCCGACTGGTGCTTGGCGGCCAGAATATAGCCGCCGGAAGTGGGTAAATTCTCCCGCCCCCGCACCTCCAGTCGTATCCCGCAGATCACCCGCATCAGGAACAGACTGCTGTGCGCCCAAAACTCCACCACCCACCAAGCCGCCGCACGCGGCAGCAGCGTTACCGGCAACAGCAGGCCCGCCACCAGAAAGAACCAGCCGATTATGACGATATTGAAGACCGCCGAACGCAGGCCGATCATGCTTCCCCCAAGGTAACGATACTCCGCGCCCAGGCGCGCAACAGTTTGTGATATTCGCTGACCAGCAGCGTCAAGCCCCCGGCGCGCATCCAGCTTCCTTCGGGAAAGCCGGGCGGGAACACCGGATGGGGAATGACCGCGAGGCCCGGCGCGGCGCGCTTCAGTTCGAACAGGCTGCGCGGCATATGGTAGGCAGCGGTGACCAGCCGGATGGAGCGCACGCCGGTCGCCTTCGCCCAAGCCGCCGTTTCCGCCGCATTGCCCAGCGTATTGGCCGCCGCATACCCCAGGATCACGCAGCAATCGATCTGCGCTTTGCCGTTGGGGCCAAAGCCCGCCAGTTCTTCCGGCTCCACATCGGGATTGACGCCGGAGATAAAGACCTGCTTGGCCAACCCCTGCGCTTGCAGCTTCAAGCCGGTTGACAGCCGCTGCCGCCCGCCGGTCAGCACAACAATAGCGTCGGTGCGGGTTTGATCCTGCGCGCTACGGTTCGGCACCTCGGCAATGAACAGCCCAAAGCCGCCGCCATAGGCAAGCGCCAACGCCCCGAGGCCATAGGCCAGCCGCCTCATGCCGCGCCCCCGAGGTCGGCCAAGGCCGCCGCCAAGCTAGGGTAAGCGGGTAGATCGGGGCGTGCCGCCGCACTGGCGGCGCCCTTGCCGGTCAAGACCAGCCGGAAGGCAACGCCCGCCGCTGCCGCCGCTTCGGCATCGGTCAGCGCATCGCCGATGAACAGTGTTTCATCAGGGGAAGCGCCATGCTGGTGCATGGCTTCCAACAGCATGCCGGGGCCGGGTTTCCGGCGTGGGGTCAGCCCGTCGCGCGGATCGGGGGCGATATGGACCGACGCAAGCCGCCCGCCCGCGTCCGCCAGCGCCTTGATCAGCCGAAGCTGAATGGCCCCGAAGACCTGAGGCGCTACATGGCCGCGCCCAAGAATCCCCTGATTGGTAATCAGCGCCGCCCTCCGACCCGTCGCGGTATAGGCACCCAGGGCCGCCACCGCCGCCGGGATCAACCGCATCTCCGCCAGCGTACGCACGCTCGTCGGCAGGTCTTCGTTCAGAACACCGTCGCGGTCGATCAGCAAAAGGCGGGGAAAGCAGCGCATCGAGGGGTTAAATCAGGCTCACGGCAGACGCGCCAGCCCCCGCAGGGCCGCCAGATAGGCGGCGGCCGCCGCCAGCGCCGAAATCGCCAGCGGCAACAAGGCTATCCACACCCAATCCAGGGCGCCGAGACGCACGCCTTTCAGCAACGCCGGGGCGTCGGCGGCACTGGCGGCGAGCAAGGGCAGCGCGAGCAGCACCACCACCGCCAGAAACCCACCGATCAGGGCGCCAAGCAACGCCCGCCCCATCGTCTGCCGGGCGAGACCCACGGCGATATAGCCGTCGCGCGCGCCGATCAGGTGCAGCACCTCGATCACATCCTGCTGCACCGCCAGGGCCGTCCGGGTGGCAAAGAGCACGGTCAGCACGGCTGCGCCGCCGATGACGCCGAGAACGACGACCGCCAGCCAACGCGCCGCCGTCGCCGCTTTGCGAATCGGCTCCAACCACGTCAGATGATCTTGATAGCGGGTACCGGGGATAGCCTTCAGCGCCGTGCGGATCGCCTCTTGCGAGGCGACGGCGGGATCGACCGAAACGGCGATCAAGCGCGGGATTGGCAGTTCGGCGGCGCCCGTGAGTTCCCCCAGCCAGGGGGCGACGAGCGCGGCCCCGGCTTCAGGCGGTAGCGGTTGCGCCAAGGTTACGCCGGGCTGGGCGAGCAAGAGCGTTACCGCCGCCTCCACCCGCTTACCGACCTCCGCCGCGTCGGGACCGGGGATGACTTGCACGGTGGCCGACCCCGTGACTTCTTTATCCCACGCCTGGGCGCCGCGATGCACCGCCAACGCCCCGGCAAGCGCGAGGAGCGCCAGCAACGTCATGATCGCAACGATGGCGGGCAGGAAGCGCCCGCCTTCATCGGCCCGCAACGGCAACGGATGCCCAAGACCGGGCAGGGGGCCGGAGAGTAGCGGAATCTTCATGCTGCCCCCCCATTCGTTTCGGGGCCGAAAGGATTACTACCGGGCGGCAGCAAATGTACTTCCCCCTGCTCCACATGCAGCACCGGGTGCGGGAAGCGGCTGATGAGCTGCTGATTATGGGTGGCGAAGACGATGGTCGTGCCGACCTTGTTCATCTCTTCGAACAAATGCAGCAGGCGCACGGCGATCCGGTCATCGACGTTCCCCGTCGGCTCGTCGGCCAGCAGCAAATCGGGCCGGGCGATGACGGCACGGGCGATGGCAACGCGCTGTTGCTGCCCGCCGGAAAGCTGGGCGGGCTTGGCGTGGACCTGATTCTTAAGGCCGACCCAGGACAGAAGCTCGGCCACATGAGCGTCGATCTCCGCCGAACTATGCCCGGCGATGCGCAGCGGCAGGGCGACATTTTCCAGCGCCGTCAGATGGTCAAGCAGGCGGAAATCCTGAAAAACCACCCCAATGCGGCGGCGCAGATCGGGCCGTTCGGCGCGCGGCAGCGTGACCACATCCTTGCCGAACAGCGTCAGCGTGCCGCGCGTCGGCTTCTGGGCAAGATACATCAGCCGCAGCAAGGTCGTCTTGCCCGCGCCCGACGCCCCGGTCAGGAAATGGAACGAGCCGGGCGCCAGGGAAAAGCTGACGTCGCGCAGAACTTCCGGCCCTGTGCCGTAGCGCATCCCGACATTGTCGAAGGTAAGCATCTTTCTCCCGGTGCCGCCGTCCTACTTCCGTCGCTGCAAGAGGGCCGGAAAAATCGACGGCTTTCAAGCCATTGTGCAGAGGGCCGACGCTGATTTCTTGCCGTTACGTCCGCCGGTTCGTATAACTTACGCAACCGAAATCGGGTAAAAATGCGATGATACTGACCTGTCCCTCCTGTGACACCCGCTGGACCGTCAATTCGACCGACCTGGCAAACCCTGGCCGGATGGTCCGCTGCTCCAGCTGCGGCCACACATGGTTACCGGATGCGGGCGACGACACGCCATCGCTGCCACCGATGTTTTCCGCCGCGCCGGAGATGGCCCCCGCCGCGCCGAAAGCCCGTGCAGGCCAGCCCGACGATGCCTCCATCGTCCGGCCACCGCCCGCTGGATCATCGATAGACGATGATTTCGATGCGTTCCTGAACGCCCCGATTACCCCGAAGGCCGAGCCTGACCTGCCGCCGATGGATTTCCTCGCCGCGATGGCCGACGCCGCCGCCGATGCGAAAACCGCCCCGGCCAGCACCGAATCGATCATCGCCAAAAGCCTGTTCGCGATGGACGATGACGAGGATGAACCGGCGCCGAAACCCGCCAAGGGCCGGGGCCGCAACCTGCCGCCGTCCGACGAAATGGTGAGCGCCGATGCGCTACGCGACAAGCTGAAAACCGCCGATGCGGAGGATTTCAGCGATATGACGCCGCCGCCGCTCGATCCGCCGATCCATAAGAAGCCGGGTAAGCCCGCCCGCGCCGCCGCGCCCGCCGCCAAACGCAGCGCCGGATCGCCCATCGGTTGGGCTTTGCTGGTGTTGATCTTCTGCGGCACCACTGCGGGGCTTTATTTCGGGCGTACCAAAATCGTCGAAGTCTGGCCGCCCGCCGCTATCGCCTATGCCCGCGCCGGGCTGCCGGTCGGTTTTGCCGGGGAGGGCTTCGACCTTGCCGATGTCGCCTCTACCCGCCGCGACGATGTGGGGCTGCTGATCATCGAAGGCCGCGTGCTCAATACGACCGGCAACGCCAAACCCGCGCCGAAGCTGAAAGCCATCGTTAGCGGCCCGGACGATAAGGTGCTGAAGGAATGGGTCTTCGCCGGTCCTGCCCTGCCGCCGAATGCCGCCGAACCCTTCAAGGTCGAATTGAAGGATCTGCCCCAAGCGGCAGATAAGCTGGTGGTGACGTTTAGCGAGTAGCAGCAGCGAAAAAAACCCCTCTCCTCAGGCTGGAGGAGAGGGGTTTTACGGCGTAAGGCCGCTTACAGGAAAATATCCGGGAACAGAGGCTGGCTGGGATCGACCGCATAGCCCGAAAGATCGGTGATCCCGGCGCTGGCCAACACCTCATCGTCGATGAAGAAATTGCCCGTGGTCGACTTACCGTCGCGGGTTAGCACCACATGGGCGGCATCGGCAACGATTTCCGGCGTGCGGCCATTCTTGGCCGAAATTAGCCCTTCGCCCTCGCCCAGCATCGCCAGTGCCGCCGTGGCGATGATCGTGCGCGGCCAGAGAGCGTTGACGCCAACGCGGCCCCGGAACTCCCCAGCCATCCCGAGCACGCACATGCTCATCCCATATTTCGCCATCGTATAGGCGACATGGGGGGCGAACCATTTCTCCACCATATTCAGCGGCGGCGACAGCATCAAGATATGCGGGTTTTCCGCCTTCAGCAGCTCCGGCAGGCAGGCTTGCGAGCAAAGGTAGGTGCCGCGTGCATTGACCTGATGCATCAGATCGTAGCGCTTCATCGGCGTTTCCAGCGTGCCACTGATGTTGATGGCGCTGGCGTTGTTCACCAGAATGTCGATGCCACCGAATTTCGCCACCGTCTCCGCCACCGCCGCACGCACTTCGGCTTCTTCGCGGATATCGACCGGCAGGGCCAGGGCTTTGCCGCCCGCGGCCTCGATTTCCTCGGCCGCCGTATAGATCGTGCCAGGCAGCTTCGGGTGCGGCTCGGTGGTTTTGGCGGCAATGACGATATTGGCCCCATCGCGGGCGGCGCGCAGGGCGATGGCCTTGCCGATACCGCGCGACGCGCCGGTGATGAAAAGGGTTTTGCCGCGAAGGCTGCTCATGGGTTTCGTCCCTATTTTTGGTTATGACTGATTGAACTGCGGGCGGCGCTTTTCGACGAAGGCCGAAACGCCCTCGATGAAATCCGGCGTCAGCGTGCTACGCGAGAAGGCCTCGCCTTCCCGGCGCAATTGATCGGGCAGCGGGGCGCCAAAGGCGGCATTCAGCAATGCTTTCGTGCGGGCGAGCGCCTGACGCGGGCCGGAGGCGAGACGGCGGGCGAGGGCTTCCGTCGCTTCCGGCAGCGCATCCTTCGGCACGACGCGGTTGATGATGCGCAGATCGGCGGCGCGCGGCGCCTCGATCCGCTCGCCCAGGGCCGCGATCTCGAAGGCGGGTTTCAGCCCGACAAGGCGGGGCAGGAACCAAGTGGCGCCGCCGTCCGGGGTGACGCCGAGGTGGCAATAGGCGAGGGTGAAGGTGGCGTCTTCAGCAGCAATCGCCAAATCGCAGGCCAGCACCAAGCTCATCCCGAAGCCCGCCGCCGCCCCGTGGACCGACGCGATGACCGGCTGCGGCATCGCCCGCATGGTTTCGACCAGAATACCCACCCGTGCCAGCATCCCCTGGAAGAGATGCAGCCGCTCCGCTTCTGGCATCGCCGTCTGCTGACGGAATTCTTTAATATCGCCGCCCGCCATAAAGGCATCGCCCGCGCCACGCAGCACGACGCAATGCACGTCGGTTTCCTGGCTGAGGGCTTGGAAGACAGTGATCAGCTTATTCAGCATCGCCTCGTTCAGCGCATTCAGCACCGGCGGGCGGTTGAGGGTGACATAGGCGACGTGATGGTGCCGTTCGACCAGAACGGGCGCAGCGGTGGCATCCGCCGCCGGGGCGTGGGTTTTCAGCATGATGGTCCTCCCTTCGAACCGGTCCCTGGGGCGCGCGCCGTCCCATCGTTGACTCTGCGGGGGCGGTTTGGCGGCTGGGCGTTTCCCTATAGTGACACGAACTAACGTCTTCGTAAATGAATTGACGTTACCGGCAAAGTGCGGTTCTGTTGTAGAGGCGCGTCACTCTCCCCAAGTGTAGAGTATAATGACGCCTGAGCAAACGACCGGGTAGCAACGCACGATCCGGCTTATACAGGGAGCCGACGTCACGTCGGAGGAAGCGATGAGCGAAGCTGTGAGCGCGGTGACCCCCGCGACCGGCCCCCAGGGGCTTGAGCTGTGGCAGATCAACTACCCCAAAGATGTGGACCATTCGGCGCCGCTGCCGTTGGCCCCCCTCTATGCCTTGCTGGACGAATCGGTTGCGACCTACGCCAAGCGCCCGATGATCGATTTCCTCGGCAAGAAATATACCTATGGCGAGATTGGCGCCCTAGTGGACCGGGTGGCGGCAGGCCTGCAGCGCGAAGGCGTGGGGCGCGGCACCAAGGTTGGCCTGTTCCTGCCGAATTGCCCCTATTACACCATCTTCTTCTTCGCCATTCTGAAGGCGGGCGGCACGGTGGTGAACTTCAACCCGCTGTATGCCGAAAAGGAGCTGGAGAAGCAGGCGCTGGATAGCGACACCAAAATGATGGTGACGCTCGATCTTGCGGTGCTCTACCCGAAGATCAAGCTGCTGCTGGATCAAGGCGTACTGAAACAGGCGGTAATCTGCCCCTTTGCCGAGGCTTTGCCATTCCCGAAAAACTTCCTGTTTCCGCTGCTGAAGCGCAAGGAAGTTGCCGCGATCACGATGGACGGGCGCCATATCGCTTATCGCACACTGATTGGCGGCGCCGCCAAGCCGCAGCCCGTGGCGCTGGACCCGAAGCGCGATATTGCCGTGCTGCAATATACCGGCGGGACGACTGGCATCCCCAAGGGCGCGATGCTGAGCCACTATAATCTTTACAGCAATGCTATTCAGGCCGTGCGCTGGTTCCCCGGTATGCGCCACGGTCAGGAAAGCGTGGTCGGGGTGCTGCCTTTCTTCCATGTCTTTGCGATGACGGCGATCCAGAATCTCGCCATCGCATCGGGCACCGAGATCATGATGCTGCCGCGCTTCGATCTCGATCAGACCTTGGAATTGATCACCAAGAAGAAACCGACGCTGATGGCGGGCGTGCCAACGATTTATACCGCCATGAACAATCACAAAGAGTTGGCGAAATACGATCTGCGCTCGCTGCGCTTCGGCCTGTCGGGCGGGGCGCCGCTGCCGGTCGAGGTGAAGCAGAAGTTCGAAGAACTAACCGGCTGCATCCTGGTCGAAGGCTATGGTCTGACCGAAGCCTCGCCGATCACCTTCTGCAATCCCTTGGACGGGCGCGTGAAAGCCGGATCCATCGGCCTGCCGCTGACCGGCACGTGGCCGGAACTGCGCGATCTTGAAGATCCGACCAAGATCGTACCGCGCGGCGAGAAGGGCGAATTGTGCGTCAAAGGCCCGCAAGTGATGTTGGGCTATTGGAAGCGGCCGGAGGAGACGGAAAAAGTCTTCCTCGGCGAGTTTTTACGCACCGGCGACGTTGGCTATATGGACGAAGAGGGCTTCGTGCATCTGGTCGACCGCATCAAGGATGTCGTGCTGTGCGGCGGTTACAATGTCTACCCGCGCGTGGTGGAGGAGGCGATCTATCAGCATGCGGCGGTGAAGGAAACCACCGTCATCGGCGTGCCCGATGAATATCGCGGCGAGACGGTGAAAGCCTTCATCGTGCTGAAGGAGGGCGAAAAACTTACAAGTGAGGAGCTGACCGAGTTCCTCAAAACCCGCCTCTCGCCCATTGAAATGCCTAAGAAAATTGAATTCCGCACCGAATTGCCCAAAACCATGATTGGCAAATTGTCAAAAAAGGAACTGGTCGCGGAAGAGCGGGCAAAGTACGAAGCTGCTAAGGCCCGTAAAGGCTGACCCACGTTGAGTTCATCCCCGCCCGTCAAACCCGCTCCGATGGCGACTTGACAGCACAGCGGGGGTGGATTACGTATACGTCAACTACCTTCCGAATTGGGTAGCTTCCGGTATGGTGCAGGTCGAGCAAGTTCAGGCGCAGAAACTTTTCTCCATCGGCGATCTGGCGGAGGAACATTCGATTTCCCCCCGCACGATCCGCTTCTATGAGGATCAGGGTCTGATCGCCCCCAGCCGCATCGGCGGCGCGCGCATCTACACAGCGCGGGACCGGGCGCGGCTAAAGCTGATCCTGCGCGGTAAGCGCTTAGGGTTCAGCCTCGCCGACATTAAGGAACTGCTGGACCTTTACGACGCCGACCGCAGCCAAGTGACGCAACTGCAAGCGACCTTAAAGAAGGGCCGCGAACGGATTGTCGATCTTGAGCAGCAGTTGCGCGATCTGACCGTCACCTTACAGGAACTGCGCGAGATCGAAGGCGAGGTGCTGCACCTGCTGGGCAGCAAAGGGGCTTCGGACAAAAGTTAACCAGGCTGGCCGCCGCCGCTCCGGCATCAATGGGCCAGCCGAGACAAGGTTGGAGGGACCGTTTAGATGACGTCAGTGGTAATTGCCGGTTACGCCCGGTCGCCGTTCCATTTCGCCAATAAGGGCGGCCTAACCCGCGTGCGGCCGGATGATCTGGTCGCAGGCGTGGTAAAGGCGCTGGTGGAACGCACCAAGGTCAATCCCGCCGATATCGAAGACCTGCTGCTCGGCTGCGCCTTCCCGGAAGGCGAACAGGGCTTCAACATGGGCCGTATCGCCGTGCTGCTGGCGGGCCTGCCGCTGACGGTGGGCGGCGCGACCGTCAACCGCTACTGCGGCTCGTCGATGGAAGCCATCCATATGGCCGCCGGGGCGATCCAGATGGGCGCCGGGGAAGTCTTTATCGCGGCGGGGGTCGAATCGATGACCCGCGTGCCGATGATGGGCTATAACCCGCTCCCCAATCCGATTTTCCAGCAGACCATGCCGGGCGCCTTGGCCTCCATGGGCCAGACGGCAGAAAATCTTGCCGCGAAGTACGGCATCAGCCGCGCCGAGCAGGAAGCCTTCGCCGCCGCCTCGCACCAGAAGGCCGCCGCCGCTCAGGCCGCTGGCAAGCTGAAGGATGAAATCATCCCCGTGCAGACCAAAGCCGGTCTCGTCGATGCCGACGGCTGTATCCGCCCGGAAACCACGGCCGAAGGTCTGGCCGGGCTGAAGCCCGCCTTCGACCCCGCTGGCAGCGTCACCGCTGGCACCTCCTCGCCGCTCACCGATGGCGCGTCGGCGGTCATCGTCTGCTCGGAGGATTACGCTAAGAAGAACGGCCTGCCGATCTTGGCGCGGATTAAGAGCATCGCCAAGTCGGGCTGCCTGCCGGAAATCATGGGCATCGGCCCGGTCGAAGCCAGCCGCAAGGCGCTGAAGCGCGCCGGGCTGACCGCCGATCAGATCGATATCGTCGAACTCAACGAAGCCTTCGCCTCCCAGGCGCTGGCCTGTATCCGCGACCTTGGCCTGTCGCTGGATAAGATCAACCTCGACGGCGGCGCGATCGCCCTCGGTCATCCGCTCGGCGGCACTGGCGCACGCATCACCGGCAAGGCGGCGTCCTTGCTGAAGCGCGAAGGCAAGCGCTATGCGCTGGCGACCCAGTGCATCGGCGGCGGCCAGGGCATCGCCACCATTCTCGAAGCGGTGTAATCCATGAGTGTGCAGAAGGCCTGCGTCATCGGCGCAGGGGTGATGGGGGCTGGCATTGCGGCCCATATCGCCAACGCTGGCATTCCCGTCTTGCTGCTGGACATCGCCGCGAAAGAGGGCGACCGCACGGCGATCACCAAAGGCGCCATCGACAAGCTGCTGAAAACGGACCCGGCGCCGTTGATGCATAAGGACGCCGCCAAGCTGATCACCCCGGGCAATCTCGAGGATGATCTGGCGAAGGTCGCCGACTGCGATTGGATCGTCGAAGCCATCGTCGAAAACCTGGAGATCAAGCGCGGGCTTTACGAAAAGCTGGAGGCGCTGAAAAAGCCAGAGGCGGTGGTCTCCTCCAACACCTCCACCATTCCCTTGAAGTATCTGGTCGAAGGCCGGTCGGACGCGTTCCGCAAGACCTTCATGATCACCCATTTCTTCAATCCGCCGCGCTACATGCGTTTGCTGGAACTGGTGGGTGGCCCGGAAACCGATAAGGCCGCCCTGGCCCGGATCGAAGATTTCTGCGACCGCACGCTGGGCAAAGGCGTTGTACCGTGTAAGGACACGCCGGGCTTTATCGCCAACCGTATCGGCACCTATTGGATCCAGGTTGCGGTCAACGAAGCCATTGCCTTGGGCCTGTCGGTCGAAGAAGCCGATGCCATTGGCGGGCGCCCGATGGGCATTCCCAAAACCGGCGTGTTCGGCCTGATCGATCTGGTCGGTCTCGACCTGATGCCGCTGATCGCCAAGAGTATGAAGTCGGTCCTACCGCCGACGGATGATTTCATCCGCACCAACATTCAGCACCCGCTGCTGGATAAGATGATCGCCGACGGCTACACGGGCCGCAAGGGCAAGGGCGGTTTCTACCGGCTGAACGCGGTCGGCAAGAAGAAGGTCAAGGAAGCCATCGACCTTAAGACCGGCGAATACCGGGCAGCGCAAAAGCCGAAGCCGGAAGCGCTGGATCGGGCCGGTCGGTCCTTGAAGGCCCTGGTCACCGATGCCTCGCCGCATGGGGAGTTTGCTAAGCGCGTGCTGGTGCAAACCCTTGGCTATACCGCCTCGCTGGTGCCGGAAATCGCCGATAGCGTGGTGGCCGTCGATGAAGCCATGCGCCTTGGCTATAATTGGTCCTTCGGCCCGTTCGAGCTGATCGACCAAGTGGGCGTCGATTGGCTGGCGGCGGAAATCGCGGCCTCCGGCAAGCCGGTTCCCGCCCTGCTGGAAACCGCCAAGGGCAAGAGCTTCTACCGCCAAGACGGCGGCAAGCTGGAATTCCTCGGCACCGATGGGGCCTATCATCCGGTCGTGCGTCGTCCGGGCGTGCTGCTGCTGGCCGATGTGAAGCGCGGGGCGGAACCGGTGTTGAAAAACGCCTCGGCCTCCGTCTGGGATATTGGCGATGGGGTGCTGTGCTTCGAGTTCACCTCGAAGATGAACAGCCTCGACAGCGAGATCATGGCCCTCCTGGCCAAGACCGTGCAGACCATTCCGGCCAAGGGGTATAAGGGCCTCGTCGTCTATAACGAAGGCACGAATTTCTCGGTCGGGGCGAACCTGGGGCTGGCGCTCTTTGCCGCCAATATCGCCCTATGGCCCGCGATCGAGGAAATCGTCGAAGGCGGTCAGAAGACCTATAAGGCGCTGAAATACGCCCCCTTCCCCGTCGTCGGCGCGCCGTCGGGCATGGCCTTGGGCGGCGGCTGCGAAATCCTGTTGCATTGCGATGCCGTGCAGGCGCACGCCGAAACCTATATGGGTCTTGTCGAAGTCGGCGTCGGCATCATCCCTGGTTGGGGCGGCTGTAAGGAAATGCTGCAACGCTGGCTGGGCCTGAAGCGCCGCCCCGGCGGCCCGATGCCAGCCATCGGCAAGGTTTTCGAAACCATCAGCACCGCGCAGGTCTCGAAGTCGGCGGCTCTCGCCAAGGAACTCCTGTACCTGCGGGCCGAAGACGGTATCACCATGAACCGCGACCGGCTGCTGGCGGACGCCAAGGCCAAGGTTCTGGCCCTGGCCGAAGGCTATCAGCCGCCCGCCGAGTTCGAATTCCGCCTACCGGGGCCGACTGCCAAGCTGGCGCTCGATATGGCCGTCGATGGCGCGGCGGGCGCGGGCAAGGCAACGCCGCACGATATTACCGTCTCGAAAACGCTGGCCGAAGTGCTGACCGGCGGGCCGAACGGCGATGTGACCGTGGTGCTGAAGGAAGACGATATCTTGGCCTTGGAACGCAGCAACTTCATGCGTCTCGCCAAGAACCCGAAATCGCTGGCCCGGATGGAGCATATGCTCGAAACCGGCAAGCCGCTGCGTAATTAGGAGGGCCGATCATGGTCACCTATGCTGCCCCTCTGCGGGAAATTCGCTTCGTTCTCAACGAAGTTCTGAAGGCCGACCAGCTTTCCGCGCTACCCGGCTATGAAGAGGCGACACCGGACCTCTTCGATGCGGTGCTGGAAGAAGCGGCCAAGCTCTGCGTGAACGAGCTGCTGCCGCTTAACCTGTCGGGCGACAAAGAAGGCTGCCATTACGAAAACGGCGTGGTTCGCACCCCCGCCGGGTTCAAGGAAGCCTATACGAAGTTCATCGAAGGTGGCTGGACCTCGCTGTCCTGCGATCCCGACTTCGGCGGTCAGGGCATGCCGCATCTGCTGGAATTCGTGGTGCAGGAACTCATCTGCTCTTCGAATATCTCCTTCGGCATGTACCCCGGCCTGTCGCACGGCGCTTATAATTCGCTGGCCGCCCACGGGTCGGACGAGCTGAAGCAGACCTATCTCGCCAAGATCGTCGATGGCACCTGGTCGGGTACCATGTGCTTGACCGAACCGCACTGCGGGACCGACCTGGGGCTGATGCGCACCAAGGCCGAACCGCGCGGCGACGGGTCGTATTCGATCACCGGAACGAAGATTTTCATCTCGGCCGGCGAGCATGATCTGACTGAAAACATCCTGCATCTGGTGCTAGCGAAACTGCCGGACGCGCCGCCGGGCATCAAAGGCATCAGCCTGTTCCTGGTGCCGAAGTTCCTGCCGAAAGCCGATGGCACGCCGGGCATGCGCAATGGCGTGATGTGCGGTTCGCTCGAACATAAGATGGGCATCAAGGCGAATGCCACCGCCGTGATGAACTTCGACAATGCCCAGGGCTGGCTGATCGGCGAAGCCCATAAGGGCATGCGCTGCATGTTCACCATGATGAATGCCGCGCGCCTTGGCGTCGGCATGCAGGGCCTCGGGATCAGCGAAACCGCCTATCAAACGGCGGTCGCCTATGCCAAGGACCGGCGGCAGATGCGCTCGCTCGATCCGAAGAAGCAGGATAAGAGCGCGGCGGCGGACCCGATCATCGTGCATCCCGACGTGCGCCGGATGCTGATGACCATCCGCGCCAATACCGAAGCGGGCCGCGCTCTCGCCTATTGGGTTGGCATGCTGCTGGACCTCTCGCACAAGCACCCCGACCCGGAAAAGCGCCAGGAAGCCGATGATCTGGTGGCGCTGCTGACGCCGATCGTCAAATCCTACCTGACCGATCACGGCTTCAACGCCGCGAATCTGGCGGTGCAGGTCCACGGCGGCCACGGCTATATCCACGAGTATGGCGTGGAACAATTGGTGCGCGATGCGCGCATCACCCAGATCTACGAAGGCACCAACGGTATTCAGGCGCTCGATCTCGTCGGTCGCAAGATGCCGCAGAATATGGGCCGCTTGATGCGCCGTTTCTTCCACCCGGTTTCCGCCTATCTCGAAACCCAGATGGAAAACCCGGCGATGCTGGAGTTTATCGGCCCGCTGGCGAAAGCCTTCGGCAAACTTCAGATGGCCACCGCCACCATCGCCCAGAAAGGCTTCACCAAGCCCGAAGAAGCGGGGGCCGCGGCCAGCGACTATCTGAAGCTCTTCAGCCTCGTCGCCCTCGGGTATATGTGGGCGCAGATGGTGGATGTGGCGATGAAGAATCTCGACGGCGACGAGAAGGCTTTCTACGAAGCCAAAATCGTTACCGCCCGCTTCTTCATGCAAAAGCTGCTGCCGGAGCATGCGTCGCTGTTCGTCAACATCATGGCGGGCGGCAAGGTGCTGATGGAGCTTCCGGCGGAAGCTTTCTGATCCGGGCGGTTTGCCCCCTCTCCCTTAGGGAGAGGGCGGCGCCATAGGCGCGGGGTGAGGGCGAGGCGCACCAATCTCTCAGAGGTTTTCCCCTCACCCTACCCTCTCCCTAAGGGAGAGGGTTTTGCTTTTGAGGGGGACGAGGATGAACCTCTATTTCCGCCTGTTCTGGCTGCTGCTCACCCGCCGTTTTCGCCCGGCGCTGCGGCTGATGGGGGAAGGACGGCTGGTCTTTCGCGTCTGGCCGAACGACCTCGACTTTAATTTCCATATGAACAATGGCCGCTACCTGACCTTGCTCGATCTTGGGCGGCTCGACCTGATGCTGCGCACCAAGCTTTGGGGGCTCGTGCGACAGCGACGCTGGATGCCCGTGGTTGCGGCGGTCAATGGCCGTTTTCGGCGGGCGCTCAGCCCGTTCGAACGGTTCACCATGACCACCTGCACCCTGGGGTGGGATGAGAAATTCATTTACCTCGATCAGAAGATCTTCGACGCGCAGGACCGGCTGGCCTTTCACGCCATCGTTAAGGCGGCCTTCGTCGGCAAGGGCGGCACCGTGCCGACCGACGAAATTATGGCTGCGATGGATGAAGACATTCTGTCGCCGGTCCTACCCGACGCGGTACAGCGCTGGGCCGATGCTGACCGGGCGATTGCCGAGTGGGCGGGGCGCTAGTTAAGCGTCACAATGGCCGAGGCGCACGCCAGAAAGTTCATAGGTAGCCACATACTGATCTTGCAGCGCCTCATACGTCAGCCCTGCGGCGGCGTCGCCCGTAAGCGCGGCCCCCAGCCGGTCGAAGAACCAATGCCAGCCCGGCATCATCCGCGCGCTGCTGGTATAGGGCATATGGGTATGGGTGAAGATCATCCGCGTTCCGGCGCCTTCGGCCGTTAGCGCGTAGCGGACAATAGCCTCCGGCGAGGTTGGGTTGCGCCAGGTAAATTCCAGCACATTCGGCGCGTCCCAGGTCAGGATTTCCCCCTGCATCGCCCCGGGGGAGCCGATCATCATCGCAATTTTGCCACCGACGACGGCCTCGACGGTCGAGACGCCCATCCAATCGGCCAACCGCTCGGGGTCGGTCAGCGCGCGCCACACTTTGTCGATAGGATGGGAATAGAAACGGTCGAACTGCACATCAACGAAATCGCCTGCTCGGGCGAAGGTACCAAGCGGTAGGGCTGCGGTCATATCAGTCACTCCGATTGAGATGGTCTTCCAGCGCATCAAGCTTCCCGGCCCAGAAGGCGCGGTAGGGGTCGAGCCACCGGTCGAGTTCGATCAACGGGGCCGGGTCTAGGCTGTAATAGCGCCAGGGGCCGTCGATCCGTATGCGCACTAATCCCGCGTCCCGCAAGGCTTTGAGATGTTTGGAGACATTCGGTTGGGGCAGGCCGAGTTGGTCCACCAAGGCCCCCGCAGGCTGTTCGCCTAGGCGAAGCAGCGCGAGGATGTCGCGACGGATGGGATCGGCAAGGGCGGAGAAAAGCGTCATGACGTTTATATTCCATATTCAGAATATTGCCGTCAAGGAATATTCCTTTTTGAGAATATGATTTGCTTATCCACCGACTAGGCGGGGCGACGCAGGGTCAAGAGCAAGACGCCAAAACTGATGAAGATGCCGCCGATGGTTCGGTTCAGCCAGCGCACCAGCAGCGGGCGCAGCAGAAAGCCGCGCGCCTGCCGGGCCAGCAGCGCATAGCCCATCAACGACAGGATCGACAGGCCCATGAAAATGCCGGTCAAGGTCAGAAACTGCGGCAGCAGCGGCGCATCGGGCACTAAGAATTGCGGGAAGAGCGCGGTGAAAAATAGCACGGCCTTGGGATTGGTGAGGGCCAGCCCCACGGCTTCGCGGTAGAGTTTGCCGCGTGGCGGACGGGTTTGCGCGCCGCCCGGCTCTGGCAGCGCAGCCAACAGCCCCTTGCCGAACAGATGCCGCAGCCCAATCCAAAACAGGTATCCGGCGCCGACCAGCTTCACCGCGCCGAACAATAGGGCGGAGGTTTTGAGCAGGATCCCCAGCCCGAGCATCGAAGCCGCCGACAGGCAGAACAGCCCCGTCACATTGCCGAGCGACGACCAGACCACCGCTCCCAGGCCATAGACGATACTATTGCGCAGGGCGAGCAAGATGGCCGGACCAGGGGAGAGAATGGCCGTGCCCGCAATCAGGGCATAGGATAGCAGCAGGGCAAGGGTCATGGCGTGTCTCCGAATACTCAGATAGTCTGCCCCGAAACCGGGAGGAAAAACTATCCGTCCGCCGCGACCGCCGCCAGCAGCCAGTCCTGAAAAGAACGCATGGCCAGGGTCGGCGGCCGAGACTTCAGCCGGGTGAGATAATAGCTGCCAAGCGGCGCCATTATCGGAAAAGGCTGCACCAACTCCCCCACCGCCAACTGCCGGGCGAACAACCGGGGCGGGGCTAAGGCAACACCGACGCCCTGCAAGGCCGCTTCGATCATCGTCAGCGACGAGTCGAAGGTGATGCTGCTCAGCGGCGGCATCGGCCCCGTATGACCCGCCGCGGTAAACCAGCTTGGCCATTCGTCGGCCCGGTAGGACCGCAGCAGTATCCGCCCGAAAAGATCGGCGGGCGCCCGCAGCCCGTCGGCCTGGGTGGGGGTGCACAGCGGCGCCAGCGGGGCGTCGAACAGGGGGACCGCATCGATACTATGCCAAGCGCCATTGCCGAAACGGACGGCCAAATCCAGCCCCTCGGCCGCCATATCGACGCGGTTATTATTGGTAAACAGCCGCAGATCGACGAACGGATGCTGTTCCTGGAACCGGGGCAGGCGCGGCAGCAGCCAGCCGACCGCGAAGGTACCGACGGTACCCAACGTCAATAATTCGCGCAGATGGCCGCCATCGAAACGACGCAGCAGTGCGGCGATCCGGTCGAAACTATCGCCCAGAACGGGCAGCAGCGCCTCCCCCTCCGCCGTCATTTTCAGACCGCGCGGCAGGCGCTTGAACAGGGTGACGTTCAACCGGGCTTCGAGCTGCTTCACCTGGTGACTGACCGCCGCCTGGGTAACGCAGAGTTCCTCTGCCGCCAAGGTGAAAGACAGATGGCGGGCCGAGGCTTCGAAAGCGCGCAACGCATTGAGTGGCAGATAGGGGCGTACCATGATGCCCTAGAAAATTTTATGGCTCGTCTCAGATATCGTGATTTGTCGCCGCCGAACAATCCCCGTATCCAAGGGTTACGGCAGCGCGGCCACCATGCGCTCCCGCACCGACATAAACCAAACTAACCCTTGCCCTGATTTCCCTGCGTTCAACGCGGGCTTGCTGGAGCTTTACCATGACCCTGACTCGCCGCCGCTTCACCCTGGTTCTAGGGGGAGGGCTGGCCGCCCTCCCCGTCATGCCGGGGTTGGCGAAAAACGCCCCGGATACGCTGACCCAGACGATTATCGACCTCGAAACCCGCCTTCAGGGCCGGTTTGGCGTGCTGATCCACGATACAGAAACCGGGAAGCGCTGGCAGCACCGGGCTGACGAGCGCTTTCCGATGTGTAGCACCTTCAAATATGTTCTTGCTGCCGCCATTCTGGCGCGGGTGGAGGCTGGCGAAGATAAACTGGACCGTCGACTGCCGATTACCGCCGCCGATCTTGTGCCTTATGCTCCGGTGACGCAGCCCCAGGTTGGAAAAACACTGACGTTGGCTGAACTGTGCCACGCAGCGGTGACCGTCAGCGACAATACGGCAGCTAATTTGTTACTGCGGGTCCTGGGCGGCCCCGCCGCGCTGACGGGCTTTCTGCGCCGCATCGGCGATAACGTAACCCGGCTCGACCGCTGGGAGCCGGAGCTGAATTCCGCCCTGCCCGGCGATCCGCGCGACACCACAACGCCCGCCGCTATGACGCGAACACTGGAAAACCTATTGCTCGGCCCCGCCCTTACCCCCGCCAGCAAGACCCAATTGACGCTCTGGCTGATCGCCAATACTACGGGGGACGCTAAGGTTCGCGCCGGTTTGCCGAAATCCTGGCGCGTTGGGGATAAGACCGGCAGCGGCGCACGCGGCACGATGAACGATGTCGTGGCAATCTGGCCGCCCCAGCGCAAACCGGTCCTGCTGAGCCTCTATCTCACTGAAACCAAGGCATCGATGGAGGATCGCAACGCTGCCTTCGCCGCCGTTGGAACCGCCATCGCGGGTATGCTCGGCGGCTAGGCCGCGCGCACCTGGGTTAGAAAATCGGTCACCACCTGCTGAAGCTGTGCCGCCTGCCCAGCCAGATCGTTCGCCGCCGTGGCAACGGTCTGGGCCTGGGCATCCACCTGCCCGATGGTCTCGCGCACCCCGCCCATCGCGTGACTGGCGCGCTGGGTACTGGCGGACGCATCATCGACATTACGGGCGATCTCCCGCGTCGCAGCGGCCTGTTCTTCCACCGCCGCCGCGACGGCCGTCGAAATATCGGCGATGCTGGCAATCGTCGTGCGGATACCGGTCATCGCCGACGAAGCGCCGCTGCTGGCCGATTGGATCGCCGTAATCTGCTGGGAGATTTCTTCGGTCGCCCGGCTGGTCTGCATGGCCAAGGTTTTCACTTCCGCCGCAACCACAGCAAAGCCCTTGCCGGCTTCCCCAGCCCGCGCCGCTTCGATGGTGGCATTCAGCGCCAAAAGATTGGTCTGCCCGGCGATCTGCTGGATCAACTGCACAACGGCGCCGATCTTTTGGGCGGCATCGTCCAGCCCCTGCATCCGATCGGCGGCTTGCGCGGCTTCCTGGGTCGCCTGCCCGGTAATGCCGGTGGCGTGGGTGACCTGCTGGCCGATTTCACCGACCGAGGCCGAGAGCTGATTGCCCGCCCCGGCCAGCGATTCCATATACTGCGCCGTCGTCTCCACCGTTCCGGCCCCGGTCCGGGCTTGCTCGAGCGTCTGTTGCAGACTGCGGCTCATCTGGCGAGAGAGGTCGAGCAGGGCCGACGCACTGCGGCCAACCAGGGCGACAACGCCCTGCACGCTATCCTCGAACCGCCGGGCCAGGGCAAGGCGGGTTTCGCGCTGCTCGGCTTCGCTGCGGGCGCGGCTTTCGGCCTGATCGCGGCGCAGCCCTTCCGCCTCCTGCATCGAGCGCTGAAACACTGCCACCGCCGCCGCCATCGCGCCAATTTCGTCGCGGCGGGTCAGACCGGGAATCGCGCCGTCGAGCCGCCCATCGGCTAGATCGGTCATTGCCGCCGTCATCGCCAAAACCGGCCCGCACAGGCTGCGACTAAGACGCCAGGCGGCCAACAGCGCCAGCACCAAAATAGCGCCGCCGATGGCCAGCGAAATCAGCAGGGCGCGCTGCTGCACGCCCGCAAGCTCCGCCCGGTCGCGGGACAGCAGCACGACGCCGAAAATATCGCCGCGATAATCGCGCACGGGCTGGGCGACGAAGGAAAGCGTTTCGGTTCCGAGCATGAAACTTCCGGTCTGCCCCGCGCCTTGCAGGGCCGCCGCCAAAGTATCGGCAGGCACGGGCGGATCGTCCGCGAATGTTTTGGCGAAACTGGTTAGCCCCTTGGCCGAGGTTACATAGAGCGCGACATCGGCCCCCGTCGTCGCCTTCAAGCGGTCGAAGAAAAACTGATCGATCGATAGGCCGATTTCGACCGAGCCGATGGGCTTCTGGTCTTTGGTCATCGGCACCACGCCGCGAATACCCAGGCCCTCGACACCATTTTCGATCCCAGACACCGGCTTTTGCGCCTGATTGACGGCAACCACCGTGAAGCGGAAGGACGAAAGATCGTCGCCAAACTTCTCCGGGCGATGGACGCGCAGGAAGGATGTCGCGGGCGCCATATGGAACTGAAGCTGACGCACACCGTGCTTATCCTTCAGTTCCTTGAACGCCGGGGCGAGGAGTGCTTGAAGCTTCTCCCGCTCCCGCGCGGCAAAGAGATCGCGGACCGCATTATTTTCCGCCAAGCTGACCGCCAACGATAGGGCGCGGTCGCTTTCCGATTTTACAGACGAAGTAAAATAAGCGTGCAGGGTTTGCAAATCCCGCTCGGCCGCCGTTTCAATCAAGCGCTGACTGAGGATAATATGGCTGGCCGTTGTCGCCGCTATGGCTAGAAGAACGCTTCCTGCTAGGGACAACACCAACCGCTTCGATAAAGTCATCCTTAGCATCGCCCACTCCTTTGGCAAGCGGTGATTATTTTTTGTGCTTTTTACCCATCGATGATCGTTTCAGAGCAAAGCCGCACAGCGCTACCGCTGACAATAATATCATTTCATTTAATTGCCGAAGAAAATATGCGCACGCCGGGGGGCGGGTGTCACTTCCGCCCGAACAACCGTTCGAGATCGCTGCGCGAAAGCTGCACATAGGTCGGGCGCCCGTGGTTGCATTGCCCGCTGTTCGGCGTCACTTCCATCTGGCGCAGCAGAGCGTTCATCTCCGGTACCGACAGCCGCCGCCCAGCACGCACCGAACCGTGACAGGCCATCGTCGCCGCCACATGGTGCAGCTTATCGGTCAGGGCGAACCCGTCGCCCAGGTCGCGCGCCTGTTCGGCAAGCTCGCGCACCATCTCGGGCAGGTCGAGCTTACCCAGCAGCGCCGGAACCTCGCGCACCAGCACCGCTCCGGGGCCAAACGGCTCCACCATCAGGCCCAATTGCTGCCAATCGGCGGTGCGGGCCAGCAGCGCTTCGGCGGCGCTTTCCTCCATCTCCACCACTTCGGGGATGAGTAGCGCTTGCCGGGCGATCCCCTGATCGGCCAGGGCGGCTTTCAGTTTTTCATAGACGAGGCGTTCGTGGGCCGCGTGCTGATCGACTAAGATCACCCCATCGCGGGTTTCGGCGAGAATATAGGTTTCGTGCAGTTGCGCCCGCGCGGCCCCAAGGGGGAAGGCCTCCTCCCCCGGCGCGGGCAGCGGCGCCTCGGCCCGGGCGGCGGGGGCAAAGTCGGACGGTTGGGCCATGCCGGGCAGTGGCGCGAACCCGGCGGGCGGCGCTTGAAACCGGTAAGCGGCTTCGGCCAAAGCAGGCGCGGGGCGGCTTTCGATCGGGCGCCATTGGGTAAAATGGGTCTGCACCGGTTGCGCCTGAAAGCTGCCAAGCGCCGCGCCGGTCATCGCCGTCGAGGCCCGATGCCCCGCCCCCGCGAGCGCGTGGCGGATGGTACCGACGATCATGCCGCGCACGAGACCGGACTCGCGGAAGCGCACTTCGGTCTTGGCCGGGTGGACGTTCACATCCACCTCGGTCGGCGGCAGGTCGAGGTAGAGGGCCACCACCGCGTGCCGGTCGTGGGCCAGCACGTCCTGATACGCCCCGCGCACTGCGCCGACCAGCAGCTTATCCTTCACCGGGCGACCATTGACGAATAGGAACTGCGCCGCCGCCGTGCCGCGATGATAGGTCGGCAGGCCGATATGGCCGGTGAGGGTGATGCCCTCGCGCTCCGCCAGGATCGGCAGGGCATTGGGGGCAAAGTCGCGGCCCAGCACCGCTGCAAGGCGGTTTAAGCGCCCGGCGTCGCCCAACGGTTCGGCGGGCAGTTTCAGCAGGGCGCGCTCGCCTTCGGTTAGGAAGAACCCAATCTCCGGTCGGGCGAGGGCGAGGCGGGTCAGCACATCCTTGATCGCATCGGTTTCCGAGCGGGTGGATTTCAGAAACTTCAGCCGCGCCGGGGTGGCGTAGAAAAGATCGCGCACCTCCACCCGCGTGCCTGCGCCTGCCGCCGCCGGGGCGGGATCGGCAATCGCCCCCCCTTCGACGGCAAGGCTCCAAGCCTCCGCCGCCCCCTGCGGGCGGGAGGTGAGGCGAAGCCGCGCCACCGCCCCGATCGACGGCAGCGCCTCGCCCCGGAACCCAAGGGTGTGGATATTCAGCAGATCATCGGTTGGGAGTTTGGAGGTCGCGTGCCGTTCGACCGCGAGACGCAACTCCTCCCGATCCATACCGCAGCCATTGTCCGATACGGCGATCAGCGCCTTGCCGCCGTCCTGGGTCTGCACGTCGATGCGCGTGGCCCCGGCATCGAGCGCGTTTTCCACCAACTCTTTCACAGCGGCGGCGGGACGTTCGATCACCTCGCCCGCCGCAATGCGGTTGACGAGGGTCGGGGGCAGCAGACGAAGGCGCATCAGAATCCTGGCGGTAACGGCAAAGACGGCGGCAGATCGGGCGTGGTCTCCCCGGCGGCGATGATCACCAGCGCGTCGGGATCGATCAGGCGTTTGGCGGCGGCGTTCACCCGCTCCAGGGTAAGGCCTGCCAGCAGCGCGCGGCGGTCATCGTAATAGGTCGGCGGCAGCCCGTCGAGTTGCAAGCGCCCAACGAAATCGGCCATTGCCCCCGTCGAGGTGAGGCTGACGATAGAGGCGCCGAGGTAGTAATCCCGCGCCGCGTCTAATTCGTCCTGGGTGATCCCGCCGTCGCGCAGTTCCGCCCACAGGCGCTTGGTGATCGCAATAGCTTCTGCCACCCGCCCGGGTGCCATTGCCGCCGTCGTGACCCACGTTGGGCGCAAACCGCCGTAGCGTAACGCGGACCCGGTGGAATAGACCATGCCGCGCTTTTCGCGTAGTTCGATCTTGAGACGCGAGGTGAAGGTCGCCCCGCCCAGAACATGCTCCAGGATCGCGGCTGGCCAGAAATCGGCATCCCGACGGTCAAGGCCGGGCAGCACGGTCACCAGGCTGCTCTGCGGTGCCCCCGGCACGGGAACGTGATAAAACCCCGGCTGCGGTCGCTCAGGGAAAGTCGGCAGCGGTGGGGCGACTTCCCCGGGCGGAAGCTTGCCGAACAGCCGATCCAACAGCGGGGCCAACTCCGCCGGGCTAATCGCCCCGGCTACCGCCACCGATAGATTGGCCCGGGTTAGCCGGTCGCGGCTAACGGCCATCATATCGTCGCGGGTAATGTCATCGACACGGGGCAGCAGCGGCGTGGTGATCATCGGCACCTGGTCGCCCAGAAACAGCGCCGCCAGCGTCTGTTCCGCCCGCACGCCCGGCTGCCGTTGATCGGCTTGCAGTTGGCGCTTGAGGGTCGTGCGGCCCTGCAGAATGGCCGCGTCGGGAATGACCCGCTGGGTTAAGGATAGCGCAATCAAATCGGCGCTATCGTCGCGCTTATCGCGGATCATGCGGATCGAAATCTGATCGTAGGCCGGGGTACGATTGATCGCCAGGCTGGCCGATAGGCTTTCAAACTGCCGGACGAAGCCAACCGGATCGTAATTCCCCGCCGTCGTTCCGGTTAACGCATTCATCAGGCGGCTGACCCCCGGCTTCGGATCGAGACGGGAGCCGCCCCGCGCTGCCGCTTGGATGGAAATTACCGGCACCGTCTCGTCACGCCACAGCCACGCGGTAATGCCGCCAGGGCTAGTCACGCTTTCGATTGTCACCTTCGGCGGATCGACCGCCAGCGCGGCCCCCGGCAGCAGCAGGCAGATCAGCAGCGAGCGGAGCAGAGCGCGGATCATGGCGCAGCCTTCGGTAGCAGATGGGTAATGACGAAGGCCGCCGGGTTGAACCAGCGTGCGGCACTCTGCCGAACCTCGGCGGGGGTGACGCGGCGGATGCGGTCGTCGTCTGCCGCCACATCATCCGGCGTACGACCAATCATTTTGGCCCGCCCGAGACTATTGGCCAAACCGGTGAGTGAGTCGCGCTCGAACGCCTCGCCGTTGGTCAGCCGTTCAATGGCGCGGTTCACCTCCGTCTCGCTCAACCCCTCCCGCTGGACCCGGCCCACTTCCGCGAGAAAGGCGGTTTCCAGCCGGTCGAGATCGACGCCCGGCGCCGGCGACGCTGATAGGAAAATCTGTCCCGGTCCCCGGCGCGACAGGTCTACGCCCGCCAAAGCCTGCTGCGCCAAGCGCTGCTCATTGACCAAGGTCCGGTCGAGCCGGCTGCCCAAGCCCTGACCGAACCCATCGATCAAAACCGCCATCGCCGCCGCCTCGTCCGGGGAAACCGTGCTGAGCGAGGGGCCAATCGCCCGGGCTGACCAGGCTGGCGTTGGGGCACGGGCGGATACTTCCGTCAGTTTACGGTCGGTTGGCGCGGCGGGGATGGGCAAGGCCACCCGCGGCGGCAGCGCGCGGGCCGTCACCCGGCCATAGGTCGCATCGGCCAAGCGCAGCACTTCGGACAGATCGGTATCGCCCGCCACGATCAACACGGCATTGTTCGGCGCGTACCAACGGGCATGAAAGGCCAGGGCGTCCTGATAGGTCAGGGTCTTAATATCGGCTTCCCAGCCGATGACCGGGCGACCATAGGGATGATCGGGAAACAGCGCCGCCGCCGCTTTTTCCGACAAGCGACCGCCGGGGGGCGCATTGACGCGCTGATTGCGCTCTTCGAGCACCACCGACAGCTCTGGGCGACTATTGGCCTCCGACAGTTTCAGCCCGGCCATGCGGTCGGCCTCCAGCGCCATCATCGCGCCCAATTGGTCGCGCGGCATGGTTTGGAAATAGCCGGTATAGTCGGCACTGGTGAAGGCGTTCTGCCGCCCGCCGTGGCGATTGACCAGCGCATCGAAGGCACCGGGGGGCGTTTTTTCCGTGCCCTTGAACATCAGATGCTCAAGATAATGGGCAAGGCCGGTCTTGCCCGGTTCCTCCTCCGTACTGCCCACCTTATACATCAGCAAATGATGGATCGCCGGCATCCGCTGCTGCGGAACGACGATCACCTCAAGCCCATTGGCAAGGGTGGCGGTTTCAACCCCCCAACGGGTTTTCGCGAGGTCGGCGGCCCAGAGCGGCGGGGCGAGGATCAAAACGGCAATGGTGGCGGCAATCGGACGCAAGGGCAGGCCCTTTCCTTCTTTCCCCTCAAAATAGGGCGGAGACCAGGGCGAAACCAGGGCAAAAGCACCGGAAGACCTGACAGTGGAAATTGACACCCGAAGACCGGCCCCTTATCTCTGCAAGGCTCTTCTCGGAGCATATCGGCCCGCCCTTCGATGCCGCCGGGGGCATGGCCGTTCTTTCTTTAAGGCGTGTTGGTTTGGAAGGTTTCTCGATGTTCGGCGCCCTCGCGAAAAAGCTGTTCGGCTCGGCCACGGAACGTGTGGTCAAGGGGATGCACAAGACGGTTCAGGCGATCAATGCGCTGGAGCCGGAGATTGCGGCCCTGACCGACGAACAACTGACCGCCCAGACCGATAAACTGCGCGCCCGCCTGGACGCTGGCGAAACGCTGGACGATATTCTGGTCGAAGCCTTCGCCACAGTGCGCGAAGCCGCCAAGCGCGAATTGGGCCTGCGCCCCTTCGACGTGCAGTTGATCGGCGGGATCGTGCTGCACCGGGGCATGATTTCGGAAATGCGCACCGGGGAAGGCAAAACCCTGGTCGCCGTCCTGCCGACCTACCTGAACGCCCTGCAAGGCAAGGGCGTCCATATCGTCACGGTCAATGATTACCTCGCCCGGCGCGATTCGACCCAGATGGGGCGCATTCACCGCCGCCTGGGGCTGACGACCGGCTGTATCGTCAACGGCCTCAATGATGTCGAACGCCGCGCCGCCTATGCCTGCGACGTGACCTATGGCACCAACAATGAATTCGGCTTCGATTACCTGCGCGACAATATGAAGTTCCGGCTAGACGATATGGTCCAGCGCAGCTTCAACTATGCCATCGTCGATGAAGTCGACTCGATCCTGATCGACGAAGCGCGCACGCCGCTGATCATCTCCGGCCCCGCCGAAGATAGTTCGGAGCTTTATAAAGCCGTCAACGTCCTGATCCCGCGCCTCGCCGCCGAGGATTTTGAAAAGGACGAAAAAGCCCGCACCGTCGCCCTGACCGAATTGGGTCAGGAAAAGATGGAAGAGCTGATGCTGGAAGCCGGGCTGCTGAAGACCGGCACGCTCTATGACGTGCAGAACGTCAACCTCGTCCATCACGCCAATCAGGCCCTGCGCGCCCATACGCTGTTTACCCGCGACGTCGATTACATCGTCAAAGACGATAAGGTCATCATCATCGACGAGTTTACCGGCCGTATGATGGACGGGCGGCGCTATTCCGAAGGGCTGCACCAGGCGCTGGAAGCCAAGGAAGGCGTGACTATTCAGATGGAGAACCAGACCCTGGCCTCCATCACCTTCCAGAATTACTTCCGCATGTATCCGAAGCTGGCGGGCATGACCGGGACCGCCGCCACCGAAGCGCCGGAATTCCAGGAAATCTATAAGCTGGAAGTGGTGGATATTCCCACCAATGTGCCGGTACAGCGCAAGGACCATGACGACGAGGTCTATCGCACCGCCCGCGAAAAATACGACGCCATCGCAACGCTGATCAAAGAGTGCCGGGAGCGGCAGCAGCCGGTGCTCGTCGGCACCGTTTCGATTGAAAAATCGGAACTTCTGTCCGAACTGCTGAAAAAGTCGGGCATTCCCCATTCGGTGCTGAACGCCCGCTACCACGAGCAAGAAGCGCTGATCGTCGCGCAGGCGGGGCGCCCCGGCGCCGTGACCATCGCCACCAATATGGCCGGGCGCGGGACCGATATTCAGCTTGGCGGTAATGTGGAAGCGCGCATGGCGCTCGAAATCATGCCGACCGATACGCCAGAGGCGCGGGCTGCTAAGGAAGCGACCATTCGGGCCGAAGTCGAGGCGGCCAAGCAGATCGTTCTGACCGCGGGCGGTCTTTACGTCATCGGGACCGAACGCCACGAAAGCCGCCGCATCGACAATCAGTTGCGTGGTCGCTCGGGCCGTCAGGGCGACCCCGGCGCGTCGAAATTCTTCCTATCGCTGGAAGACGATTTGATGCGCATCTTCGCCGCCGACCGCATGGACGGCATGCTGCAAAAGCTGGGACTGAAGGAAGGCGAAGCCATCATTCACCCCTGGATCAATAAAGCGCTGGCGAAAGCCCAGCAGCGCGTCGAAGCCCGCAACTTCGAAATTCGTAAGAACCTGCTGCGCTTCGATAACGTCATGAACGACCAGCGCAAGGTGATCTACGAACAGCGGCGCGAGATCATGAACGCCGACGATTGTTCGGCGATGGTCACCGAAATGCGCCAGGAGCTGATCCACGATCTCGTTACCCGCTGCATTCCGCCGTCGGCCTATGCCGAACAGTGGGATATCGGTCAGTTGCATACCGAAACCCTGCGCCTGCTGGCGCTCGACCTGCCCATCGCCGAATGGGCCAAGGAAGAGGGCATCGCCGACGAAGAGATTCTGGAGCGCATCCTTCAAGCCTCGGACGCGGCAATGGCGGCCAAGGAAGCCGAATATGGCGCTGAACTGATGCGGCTGGCCGAAAAGAGCATGCTGCTGCAAATCCTCGATCAGCTTTGGAAAGACCATCTGCTGACGCTGGATCATCTGCGTCAGGGGATCGGCCTGCGGGCCTACGCCCAGCGCGATCCGCTGAACGAATATAAGCGCGAAGCCTTTGTCCTGTTCGAAGATATGCTGGGCAACCTGCGCCAGACCGTTGTGCAGGCGCTGACCCATTTGCATCTACAGCTTTCAACGCCGAGCGAAGCCCTGTTCGCCGAAAGCGCGACGACGGCCGACGCGGCTGAAGAAGACGGTTGGGTGCAATATCAAGGTGTGCGTATAAAACGCGATGATCCCAGCACTTGGACGGGATTATCGCGAAATGCCACTTGTCCCTGTGGCTCAGGAAAAAAATATAAACACTGTCACGGCACCATCTAACACTATTTAAAAACGGCGGACCTTTTGAATAAGGTCCGCCGTTTTGATTTTTGATTCTATAATGATGCCATAGTATGCAGCTTCATATTTGCGAAGTGATTTCGACCAGAGCTTTCATACAGAAGTAATCAATAAACGCTTTAGTTGCGTTCTTAACGATTTATAAATCAATTTTCAGGTAAGACAGGCATGCACTGGTGCGACCGCGCCAATGCTTGTTTGCAATCTGTCTATCGTCATGGGTGCCACCGTCGCGAGGATTTTCCGCATGGCCCACGTCATTCCCATCGCTGCGCGCCCTATGGCGACGCAGCGCACGCTTCGGCGTTTCAGCCTAACCTCTGGTCCGCTTGAATTGCGTCTTGAAACCGAGCTGTGGTCAGCCCTGAGCGGCATCGCCAACGAGCGCCGCATGCCGTTGGCCAATCTGATTGATCTGATCGACCAGCAGCGCGGACAGCAATCGCTGCCCCGTGCCCTTTGGCGGTTTGCCATCGCCTATTTTCAGGCGCTCAGCGAAACCGTCGACCCTGCGCCGCTCGCCCGTCCGGTTTTAAAGCCGGTTGGCTAAGGTTTAGCGGTTTAACAGCTTCCGCCCAACGCCCGCTTCGCCGATCCCCGACGCGGAGGTTCCGCCATGCGCCGCCGTGCGAAAATAGGTGAGGATGAACATCCGCACCGATGCCGTAAAGCTCAGCCCTTGCGGTTGGCCGTCGGCAATGCGGCTGCACAATTGGGTTTGGGTGTAATTTTCGCGCCGGGCGATTTCGGTCAGCGCGTCCCACATCTCTGGCTCCAGCCGGATCGTGGTGCGGCGCCCATTTACGGTGACATTGCGCAGAACCAGTTCGCTGTCGCGATGGGCATCGACCATATGGCGCATGGCCCGGTCAAAGATGGACCCCGCCGTATCCCCCAAGGATGCAGTCACCGCCGCCGGAGACCCAGTCCCCTCGGCAATCACCCGCAGACCGACCTGAGAGATCGTTCGAGAGTCCATCCACACCCCCCTATTGTTGCGGGCGGAGACAAGAATCCACCCGGTTTAAGCGTTAACCCGTTGCACTTTCTCACGCGGCACGGCTTTCGCCGGGCGCGCCATCGAGTGTTCGAGAACCCCCGGCATATCCCACGCCCCTTCCGGGCGCAGCAACACCAGATCGTCCGTCCCAAACCCGACCGCATCGGCGGGCCGTTCCACTTCCATGATCATCGCCACATATTCCACATCCGAGAAGTGGAACGGGGGATGATTGGCGGGCTTGAACCCGTAGCGCCGCCAGAAGCGCATCAGCCGCTTTTGCGCATGAGCATAAAATGTCGTGTACCCTTTTTGCTGGCAAAAATCGAATCCGAACTGGATGGTTTTTTCTGTGATATCGGTGCCCCGAAACTCCGCCCGCACGGCAAACCGTTCGAATTTCACGAAGTCGGCAAAGTAACGAATACGGATTGTCGAAGCAGGTTCGCCATCAACAAAGCCTACAACATGCGTTGCCGTGTGATCGTTGCCATCAAACTCTTCAAAGTAAGGGCACTTCTGTTCACCGCAAAAAACAGCCGAACGGATCATATAGGCCATATCCCGCTCTTCTGCGGTTGAGGCAACTTTTACCATGATTTGATTAGTCATAGATTCCTCCGTTACAAGGAAAATACATATGTATTCGCAGGCCCAATGTACTGGTTCGTTGCATATCATCGTAACGGAGATTTCCAGATAGGGTCATGCATTGTTGCATACCCTCTCGATCTTCGGCATAGTACCGCCATATGAGGGAGAAACCCTATGGAAATCACAACTGTAAAGAATTTGGATGCGGATCTTGTTCCGTCAATTGGTGAAATTGATTGGAACGACCTGCGCTATTTCCTTGAAGTTGCACGCAGTGGCAGCTTTTCCCGCGCGGCGCAATCCCTGCATACGCATCAGAGCACGGTTAGCCGCCGGATGCAGATTCTGGAAGATCGGCTGCGCACTTTGCTGGTCAGCCGCACCGCTCAGGGCATCGTTCTAACGCGAGAAGGCGAGGCCCTTATGCAAAAAGCCGCACAGGTCGAAACGATTATGTTCGATCTGAAGCGGCAAGTTGCAGGGGGAAATGCCCGTATTTCTGGCACCGTCCGCATTGGTTCGACGGATGGTTTTGGTGTTTACTGGATTACGCCGCGCTTGCCGGACCTGTTGCGCGGTCATCCGGGACTGACGGTGGAGGTTCTTTGCTCCGAAGATCTGCCCCGTCTCGACCGGCTGGAAGCCGATATCATCCTGCGCCTGGGCGAGCCGCAGGATGAAGCGCGCAGCCGCACCATCACCCTTGGGATTATGCCGTTCCGGCTTTACGCCTCGCAAAAATATCTTACCCAGTTCGGCGTCCCGAAAACCTGGGACGATCTTATCAACCACCACCGCATCGTCGTCCATGATTTCTATCCAACCGACGGCCAATGGGAAACCTGGGCGGCGATGGCGAAAGACCCGCGCCTCGTCGCCTATCGCACCAATTCGTCGGCGGCCTTGGCGGAAGCAACGATCAACAGCGTCGGCATTGCGCTGATGTCGGGCTATGCGCACCAGCACACCCCCAGCCTAGTGCCGCTGCCCGATCCGCCGGGCTGGCAGCAACCGAGCCTTCCCGTCGTTCTGGTTTATCACGAGGATCTAAAACGCTCGAAACGCGTCGAAGTTGTCATCGAGTACCTGCGCGCCGCCTTCCGAAAATGGGCGGAGGCGACGCGCGCCGAACCGGAACTGTCTTAATCCACTAACCCCGCTACCGCCGCCCGGTCATAGCCCTGGCTAGCGGCGAGAAGCTGGCGCGTATAGGGCTGACGGGCCGTGCCGGAGCGGATCAACGCCATCTCCGCCACCTCCACGATCTCGCCGTGGCGCATCACCGCCACCGTGTCGCACATATTGCTGAGCACGGCCAGATTATGGGTCACCAGCAGATAGGTCAGCCCGCGCTCGGCGCGTAGCCGCCGCAGCAGGTTGAGGATTTCCGCCTGCACCGACACATCGAGCGCGCTGGTCGGCTCATCCAGCAGCAGTACGCGCGGCTCTAGGATAAGCGCGCGGGCAATGGCGACGCGCTGGCGCTGCCCGCCAGAGAGTTGATGCGGGTAGCGGAAGCGGAAGTGCAGCGGCAGACCAACGTCGCGCAACGCCTGCTCAATACGCGCATCGCGGTCGCCAATCCCGTGAACGCTGAGCGCCTCGTCCAGCACCCGGTCGATGGTGTGGCGGGGATGCAGCGAGCCATAGGGGTCTTGAAAGACCATTTGCAGCTTTTTGTGGAAAGCCTTGTCGCGCTGCCGCCCCTGGGGTTGCCCGTCGATCACCACATCGCCCGTCCAATCGGGATTGAGGCCGGACAGGGCGCGCAGCACCGTCGATTTTCCCGAACCGCTTTCGCCGACGATGCCAAAGCAGGCGCCTTCCGGCACCGAAAAGGAGATGGATTTAACCGCCTTCACCACGCGCCCGCCGGTGTGGAAGGTGATGGTGAGATCGGCAACCTCGATCATCGGGCGGGTCACGGGCGGGCCTCCGTCAACCAAGCGGGATCGCGGGTCAGGGTCGGCAGGTCGCCGGGCGGGCTGTCGAGACGCGGCAGCGCCGCCAGCAGCCCCTGTGTATAGGGATGTTGCGCGTTCATCAGGTCTTTCGCGGCCAATTGTTCGACGATCCGCCCGCCGTACATCACCAGCACCCGGTCGCAGAAGGAGGCGACGAGGTTGAGGTCGTGGCTGATGAAGATCAGCCCCATGCCGCGTTGGGTCACGAGATCGTCGAGGATCGCCAGCACTTGCAACTGCACGGTGACGTCGAGCGCGCTGGTCGGCTCGTCGGCGATCATCAAATCGGGGTCGGGGATCAGCATCATGGCGATCATCACGCGCTGGCCCATACCGCCGGAAATTTCGTGCGGATAGGCGCGGTAGACGCGCTCTGGGTCGCGGATTTTCACTGCCTCCAGCATGGCGATGGCCTTTGCCCGCGCGGCGCGGCGGCTTAGGCGCTGGTGGGTCAGCAGCGCTTCTTCGATCTGGCGCCCAATGGTCATGACCGGGTTCAGCGAATATTTCGGGTCTTGCATCACAAGGCTGATGCGTTTGCCGCGAATCTGCCGCAGCGCCCTATCGTCGGCGGCTTGCAGGTCGATCCCGTCGAAGGTGATCTTTTTCGCCACCACCTCGCGCGCGCCGGGCACCAGCCGTAGCAGCGACCGCCCGGTCAAGGATTTGCCGGAGCCACTTTCCCCAACGATGCCGAGTTTCTCGCGGCCCATCGTAAAGCTAACGCCGCGCACCGCTTCGAAAATACCATCGGGCGTATCGAAGCGCACGCGCAGGTCTTCGACCTCAAGGAGGGGTTTGTCCACCATCGCGCGCCCCTTACCGCTGCTTGGGATCGAGCACGTCGCGCAACCCGTCCCCCAAAAGATTGAACCCGAGGCTGACGATCAGAATGGCAAGCCCCGGCATCGCCGCCACCCACCATTGATCGAGGATGTAGCGCCGCCCGGCCGAGATCATCGCCCCCCATTCCGGCGACGGCGGCTGCGCGCCAAGGCCAAGGAAGCCAAGGCCTGCCGCCGTTAAGATAATCCCGGCCATATCGAGCGTGACGCGGACAACCAGAGAGGAGGTGCAGAGCGGCACCACATGCCCAAGCAGGATGCGCAGGGGGGAGGCGCCGAGTAGCCTTGCCGCAGCGATGAAATCGGACTGGCGCGCCGTTAGGGTTTCGGCGCGGGCCATGCGGGCATAGGGCGGCCACGTGGTCAGCGCAATGGCGATAACGGCATTTTCGATCCCCGGCCCCAGCGCCGCCACAAAGGCCAGCGCCAGGATCAAGCGCGGGAAAGCCATGAAAATATCGGTGATGCGCATGAGGGTCGCATCGACCCAACCGCCAAAATAGCCGGCGATCACCCCAACGGCGAGGCCGAGCGGCGCGACGATGATCGCCACCAGCGCCACCACCGTCAGCGTAATCCGTGCGCCCCACAGCAACCGCGAGAGAATATCGCGGCCAAGATCGTCGGTCCCTAACAGATGCGCGCCGCCGGGCGGCAACAGCCGGTTATCAAGATCCTGAATGACGGGGGAATAGGGCGCCAGTACGGGGGCAAGCGCGGCGACAAAGATCAGCGCCAGCACAATGGCAAGGCCGATCATCGCCAAAGGATTGCGCTTAAACGCCAACCAGCGCCGGTAACTTTGGCCGAGATGGGCCTGACGGCGGCTTTTAGGGTCGGAGGTTAGCAGCCAAGCGCGCAGGGATTGGGGTTCGGTCGCCGCCATTACTTCGCCCTCGGATCGACGACGCGATACAGAAGATCGCAGAAAAGATTGAGCAGAATGAAGGTTGCCCCCACCACCAGCGTGCCGCCCAGCACCGCATTCATATCGGCGTTCAGCAGCGAGGCGGTGATATAGGACCCCAGCCCCGGCCAGGCGAAGACGGTTTCGGTCAACACCGAGCCTTCAAGCAAATGGGCATAGGAAAGGGCGATCACTGTGATCAGCGGCACGGCAATGTTGCCCAAGGCGTGCCCCCAAACAATCCGCCGCTCCGACAGCCCCTTGACCCGCGCCGTGGTGATATATTCCTGGCGTAATTGTTCGACCATAAAGCTGCGCGTCATGCGGCTGATATAGGCCATCGAGGAATAGCCCAGCACGGCGGCGGGGAGAATAAGATGGCTGAAGGCATTGGTAAAAACTTCCCATTCGCCCGCCAGCACCGCATCGATCAACAGCACGCCCGTCACCGGATCGACGAGATCGTCAAACGCGACATCGAGCCGCCCCGGCCCACCAACCCAATCGAGCTTCGCGTAGAAAATCAGTAGGCCCATCAGCCCCAGCCAAAAGACCGGCGCCGAATAGCCCAGCAGCCCAACGAAGCGGGCCACCTGATCGATCCACTTGCCTTGGTGTACCGCCGCCTGTACCCCGAGCGGCACGCCGATGACGACACCGATGAAGGTTCCAAAGGTCGCCAGTTCCAGCGTTGCCGGGAAGAAGCGGATCACGTCTTCGACAATCGGGCGGGACGTCAGCACCGAATTGCCGAAATTTCCTTGCAGAACATTGGTGACGTAAATCCAGAACTGCACGGTCAAAGGCCGGTCAAGTGCCAACGCCTTATAGGCGGCGTCATAGACTTCCTTGGTCGCGCGGTCACCGACGACGGCCAGCACCGGGTCGATCGGCATGACCCGCCCGATGAAGAAAGTAACCAGCAGCAGCCCCAGCAGGGTCAAGGCAATGGCGATCAGCAGCTTGGCGGCGGCCAATCCCCCGCGCCGCAGCGCCCCTGAGGAAAGGGAGAGGGTGGACATTCGGAAACTTCGGTCCTTCAGCAATAGCCTCTGTCCCACCCCCGAAAACCGGGGGCAGGACAGGGCCAGACTGGAGTTTACGTCAGATTATTTCGTGATCTGCGAATAGAGATTCACGTCGAACGACGGGCCGATGATAAAGCCCTTCACATTGGCCGGATGGGCGGCCACTTCGATCTGCTGGAACATCACAACGAACGGCGAGCTTGCCTGATGTTCCTTTTGGATATCGAGATAGATCTGGGCGCGCTTCGCCGGATCACGTTCCTCGACGGCCGCCAAGGTCTTCTTCGACATGGCCGGGATATCCCAGCTATTGCGCCACGCCAACGTCTTCGACTTGGTGGTGTCGGAATTGTCGAGGTTGATGGCGAAAGTTTCCGCATTGGTGTGCGGATCCTGATAGTCGGGGCCCCAATCGCCGATATAGATATCGTGATTACGGGCGCGATACTTGGTCAGGGTCTGCTTACCGTCGCCGGGGATCAGTTCCAGCTTCACGCCCGCCTTGGCCCAGGATGCTTGCACGGCCTGCGCCACATCGGCATAGGGCGAAACATTGCGCACGTCCATCGTCACACTGAACCCATCGGGATGACCCGCTTTCGCCAGCAGTTCCTTCGCTTTGGCGAGATCGAAGCTATAGGGATTGTCGTTCAGTGCGCCGAGGAAACCGGTCGGCAGGAACGCCTGATGGGTGACGCGGGTGCCCTTCAGAATATTTTCTTCGATGGACTTATAGTCCACCAGCATCTTCAGCGCTTGGCGCACTTCCGGCTTCGCCAGGATCGGGTTCTTCTGGTTAAGGCCGAGGTACATCAACGAGCCTTTGACGCCCGAATCGAGCACGACCGACTTATTGGATGCGAGGCCGATGATCTGGTCTTTTTCCAAGTTACGGGCGTAATCGACGTCGCCCTTTTCCAGCATCAGGCGCTGGGTGGCGGCTTCGGCGATATGACGGACGACGACGCGCTTATTCTTGGCCTTCCCGGCCCAGTAACCGTCAAACGCATCCAGCGTGTAGCTTTCCTTCGCCTTCCAGGAACGCAGAACATAGGCGCCCGAGGCGGCGGAATTGGTCTTCAGGAATTCATTCCCAAAGTCGCCATTGACTTCCTTGGTCTTCACCAGCTTCGAATCGACGACCGAGGCCACCGAAGCGGTCAAGCAATAGTAGAAGAAGGTCGGCGCCACCGGCTTATCGACGCGGATGATCAGGGTTTCGGCATCCGGGGCGCGGACGCGATCCGCCAGATTGTCCTTGTTAAAGCCAAACTGTTGCAGAATGAAGGCCGGCGACTTGTTCAGGAGCACGGCGCGATGGATCGAATAGGCCGCGTCTTCCGCCGTCACCGGATTGCCGGAATGGAACTTCATGCCCTTGCGGATCTTGAAGGTGTAGGTCAGACCATCTTCGGCGACCGCCCAGCTTTCGGCGATCTGGCCTTTGATCTTCGACACATCCTTGAAATCATAGGTCAGCAGGCGGTCATAGATATTGCCGACCGCTTCCGACCCCGAAAACTCGAAACTTTCTGCCGGATCGAGCGAGATAATATCGTCGATCTGCTTGGCCATCACGACCGTATCCTTCGGCGTCGCTGCCTGGACGGCGCCCGTCAGCGCAAAAGCCAGCGAAACGCCCGCCAGCATGGTACCGGTCAAAATCTTCGTCGAAAGCTTCATGGTCAAAGCCACCCCCTGTTGCAATGCAGTTTCAACGGGTTTCCAGACGGTAGTTCCCTTCCACCGTCTGGCTGGGTGCAAACTTCCCATTCTTTGCAACCCAGCCCGATTGATTGACATGTTAGGAGTTAGTCTTTGACCCGGCGGTCAACTCTGTCAATAGGCCGCACACACTGTCCAAAACTATGCAGATTACGCATTGGCCATCAAATCGCCCGGCTGCTCCACATGCTTCAGAATTTCTTCGCGCAACTTGGCGAGGGCCCGATTTTCAAGCTGACGGACCCGTTCTTTCGAGACGCCTAAACTTTCGCCGAGCTGTTCCAGGGTCACGCCCTGATCGCTCAGCCGCCGTTCGCGGATGATGCGCTGTTCGCGCGGGCTTAGGGTATCCAGGGCCTCTTTCAGCCATTTCGAGCGGGTTTCCGCGTCGCGCAGGCCGATCACCACCTCCTCCGGCGACGGGCCGGGGTCGGGTAGGAAGCTCTGCACCTCTTCCTCCCCCTCCTCACTGATCGTCGCGTTCAGCGACTGATCGAGACCGGAAAGCCGCTGTTCCATGAGGATCACGTCATTCTGCGAGACGTTCAGCGTTTCGGCAATCTCTGCCCGCCCCGCATCGTCGAGCGGCTGGCCAGAGGCGTCTTCGATCTTAGCGCGCAACCGCCGCAGGTTGAAGAACAGCGACTTTTGTGGAGCGGTGGTACCGGTGCGGACGATCGACCAGTTGCGCAGCACGAAATCCTGCATTGCCGCTTTGATCCACCAGCTCGCATAGGTCGAAAACCGCACGTCGCGCCCGGCATCGAAGCGCGCCGCCGCCTGCATCAGGCCGACGTTGCCCTCCTGCACCAAATCGCCGACCGGCAAGCCGTAGCGGCGGAAGCGCGCAGCCATCGCGACGACCAAGCGCCCATAGGCGCGCACGAGACTATGCAACGCCCGTTCGTCCTGGTGTTCCCGCCAGCGGCGGGCAAGGGCGAACTCCTCCTCCCGCGATAAAAGGGGCGCGGCCATCGACCGCCGAACAAAACCGAGATTGGCCCGCTGGGTATCAACATCATCGATATGGGTCATGGCGCGTTTCCTTGTCGCTGCCGGATGCCCTTGGTACGCCGCGCCAGAAACAGCGGATCATAAACGCGCCCAGAAATCGGATAAATTTTGAGGTACCTGCATCTCCCCCCCTGACGGCACGGTAAGGATGACGGTGCGTATCAGGGAAATAGGGGCAGAGGCATGCAACCGAAACCGCAAGGCTTGACCATTGGACGGCGTATCCTGGGGGCCTTCATCGTCATCCTGCTGCTGACGCTGGCCCAAGGCGGTTTTGCGCTGGTGCAACTTCGCGCCGTCAACGATTCGGCCCGAGCGCTCGAAGGCCGTTGGCTTCCGGCAGTGGAGCAAACGGGCAGCCTGACGGCGGCCCTCAATGCCTTTCGCATCGCCGAGGGGCTTTATATCCTCTCGTCCGACGAAACCCAGCGGGATGATCGTAAGCGCGAATTTCTCAGCACCTTTTGAATTCATCGTGTTTTGGCA